>JAYZBF010000177.1:0-8642 GCA_036338835.1 Planctomycetota bacterium | reverse complement strand
ATTGGTTCCCTATGTTCCCGAAAAATTGCATTTGTGGTATTTAATTGAAGACCTGGAATTGCTTTACGCTTGCATAAAAACCCGAGTGGTGACTTGGGGAAGTTTGCAACGGGCGGTTCGTTATAACGCGTCAGGTGTCCCGTTTATCAAAAAAGAACGATATTCGACTATTGAATCACGTGCCGCTGCAGTGACTACCGCGGTCAATCAGTGGAGTGTCGGTCGTGCTGCGTCCGTTACACGCGAAGACCTGCGGGAGGGTGGGGTTTCGGATGTCTTTATGGACCGCATATGGGCCGTTGCCGTAGGCGTTGAATATTGTGGATTGTCATTAATCAAAGAGTTGCGAGTTTCCCGTCCAAAACAATGGAGTGAAGGCAAGACTGACAATCTCGAGGAATACTTGTTTCGCGTAGAGAAAATTGACATGGCGAATAGAAGTACTCCAGATGAAATATATTCAAAGGCAGCGATTGAATTGGTGTCTCAGGGTGACCGTTTGGAAAACCACGAAGAATGGCTTCAGTGGGTTCTTGAGAATATTCTACGTGCGTAATACCGCCTCGGTAGCATAACATCAGGATAGTTGATGAGGCAGCGGCTTAACGCGACCATAAATACCAACGAAATTACGTGAATGCTTGTATAATGTCTTGTCTATTGTGTTGTACACCAAAGCGATTGAGGATGCGTTATGAAAATCATTATGAAACACATCGCAATAGCCCTTTTTCTGGTATCGCTGTTTAGTCAAAGCGCGACGGCTCAGCGCTGGGAAAAGGCAACGAAGGCGCAGATCGAGTTGGCCAATAATCTTCATCAGTGGCTGAAGACCGGAAACCAAAAAGGCATCTTGGATAGCTACATGCAATCTGCGGAGTTGTCAAAACTTGTTAAAGATCAGCAAGGCAATCTCAATTCTGATTTGGTAACGGCGGTAACTAATGCTGCCGGAAGCGATCCTGTTAAGAAAGGCACTAAGGCGCTCAGGGAGATTGTTGGGGGTGGGAAGAAAATGATTGATTGGTCGCGTGTTTATCTGAAATCCGTTTGGCAGGAATCGGTAATAAACACTCCAGCGTTCAAGCTGGACGTGGTTCTTATTCAATTCAGTCATGGCGCTGCAAAAGTGTGGTTACAAATGAGTATGGCTCGCGTTGATGACAACCTGCATTTATGTTTACTGAATGGCTGGAAGATTACGCGAGACGGAGTCGTTAACCTACCGATTCCCGAATCGACTAAGGATCTCTCTAAATATGGTGCGCTCAGACGATCCATGGAACTAGTAATTGATTTGGCAAGGTTTCCTAAGCCAATATCCAAGGCTGAGGATGCAAGTCCGAGGAAAGCACGGGCGGCTGTGACGGCATTTGAGCGGGCAACATCTTACGGTGAATTAGGGCGGCACGTATTTAACTGTTGCGTTGCAGGAGATTTTGATGCCGCCGGCAGAGCACTAGTACCAGCGTCATTGAACACCGGAACCGAGGGTTTGTCGGCGGGGCAGTTTGAAGTGCTGGCAGCGTTGGATCTTGAAAAGCTGTACGCCAACTCAATGGTGTATTGGGGATTTCATTGGCAGGATAGCGTGATCAAATCAGTTACTCAAAAGGACCGTAGAATAATTGTGACATTCAACACGTTGATTCAACTCAAGGATGGGAAAACACGCAAAGCTGAACTTGAGTTTATGATTTATGGTGCTAGGCAAATTGATGGCGTGTGGTATTTATCCACGAATCCGGAATACCCCACTGGGATTTCTAGCGTCACGATGCAGGGTGTGACCATTGATGTGAGTGGCTTGGTGGAGGTATCGGGCCGTTTAACGCTTGACGGTAAACCGTTAGAAAACGCTGTTATCACTATGACTCCGTGGATTGCGATGATTCGCAACGGCAAGGCGGAGCGCGGTCTGAACTCGCGGATTCCCAGCGGGCGTACCAACGCGAAAGGTGAATTCACGATGATGGTTGTGTACAATTCAGCTAGTGGTGGTCCGGTCAAATTCGAGAGAATAGCTACGAACAAATACATTGTGAGCGTGTTTGATGGGACACCGGTAGATTCCAAAGAATCAACGCTTGAGCTGCCACCAGCGGATCCGGATCCGAATAGTAAGTCCGGTGGCGACACAAAAGGGCGCGTTCAGCGTGTGCCTCAAGTATTTGCAAATCCCTTTGGCCTCAAAGGAGATGGTAAATTTATCACGGTAGATCAAGCCCTTACTACCGTGCTGATAAAATTGACCACGGATGGAAAGATGGAAGTTATCGCCTCGTCGCCTTGAGGGGTAGAACTCTACTTGTCGAGTTTCAGAATTTCAACTTTGCGGAATTCAATCGGGTGGCTTTCAGATTGTAAGGAAATATAGCCACCTTCGAGAATCAGCGAGTCGGTTTTGCGTTCAGCTATTAGACGTTTTGCATCCGCATCTCTGGGGTCGAGTTGAGGTTTGCTGTACTGCAGGACTACCTTGCCGTCGAGAATATGCTTGATGATACCACCACCCCTCACTTCGATCTCAGCGGTAACCCAACGATCACCGCGATAGGTCGCTGATGATGATGAAATACAGTGTCGCTGTTGTAGCGTGTCTTTCATTACAACGTTGGTCCCCGGTGTACAAAGATTAGATGTTGTACGGTCGCCATCGGCGTTGCCACCGAGTAATTGGACCTCAATGGATACTGGGAACTTTTGGTCTTTTGTCATGGACTCCGGTGATTGACAGTGGATCATAATACCACTGTTTCGATACGCCCAACCTGGTCCGCCCTTGGATTGGTCGCCAACAAAGCGATACTCCAGTCGCATACGATAATGTGAATAGCTGGTTTTGTAAAAGATGTGACCAAATCGCTCTTTGTATTCGTCGTATGCTTCGTAGCCGACTTTCATTACACCGTCTTCTACTTTAAACGTGTCACCAAAATTATCGCCTAGTTCATATCCGCGTATTTTGGGCGTCCAGCCATCTAGGTTCTTGCCGTTAAATAGCTGTTGCCATGTTTCTTCGGCTGAGGTACTACTCGTAAATGCAAAGGTAATCAGTGAGAGAAGCAATAACGTTGCGATGTTACGGATTGATTTTGTCATGTAAGTATAAATTCCGGCTAGCTGAAGGTTAACGGTCCAATATGTTGACCACGCTTGGTCGTTCCAATATCATACGTACCCGCCAACCCAATTGCAACCGTCGGCCTGTGCGGTTTGTTTTTCGATTTCCATTAAGGTAGATTAATCAGTTAAAATGAAATAGTTGTTGTACGACGGCAGTTTTCGCCTACTAAACAGAAGGCAGGCACAATTGAAGGTTAACCGCAAACTCTGGCAACCTGCTGATGCCGCATGTGTCAATTCCCACATGGGTCGATATCTTATGCACGTTCAGGAGACGTTTCCCCAGGAGGGGGTTGTCGATTTTGACTCACTTTATTGCTGGTCAATTCGTGAGTATCAACAATTCTGGGCAGACTGGCTGCAATATAGTGGGATCCTTTTTGAAGGAACCACGCAACCCGTGTTAGAACACGCTACGATGCCTGGCGCGAAATTCTTCCCTGAAGTTCAATTAAATTTTGCTGAAAATCTTCTTGACGCCCGGCACACCGGTCTGGCAATTCTGGGAATCTCCGAATCACGATCTACCGAGAAGTTGAGTTGGGATAGTTTGCGTTACCGAGTTGCTCAGGTTGCTCAAGCGTTGCGTGGCGAAGGAGTTGGTGTTGGGGACCGAGTGGCAGCGGTTTTACCTAATATCGCAGAGGCGGTAATTGCCGCCTTAGCGACCGCGAGTATTGGTGCGGTGTGGTCCAGTTGCTCTCCAGACTTCGGTCAACAAGCGGTACTTGATCGGTTCGGGCAAATTTCTCCGCGAATTATTATCGGGGTGAATGCGTACGTTCATAACGGGAAAACCATCAATTGCCATGATAAATTGAACATCGTGGCAGCGTCACTCGGAGCGGTTTTTAAGTACCCTTCGGTCAACGTATTGCCAACTAATTGAATTCGCTCTTCGTTTTGGATCGGAAAGTAATCTTCAACGGTATTGACGAGGATGGACCATAAAAAATCGCGATCTCGGATAGGAACTGCCATTGGATTTTCAATCTTTGGCGACTCTGCCGCCAGTCTTACTAACTCTTCTTCTCGTGGCGGTCCGTTATCGCCCCAATTCCAGACGCTGGTGCTAATACACCCACTTTGCAGTATTACGCAACAAAATAGCGCAACCAAACAGGGTGTTAGACGAAATAAGAACTTTCGATTCATTCGATGCATGCGATTCAAGGCAAACGTGTAGCGGGAAAGGCCGGATTTAACTTACGGGAGTTTGTCAAATTCATCTGCGTGAAGCAAGAGGGAAAACGTATAATGAAAATGCATGGTTTATTGGGAACTTTTAGTTGCATCTGTGCGTCTGATACTTTGACACATTCACAACAACGATATTTTGTGAGTTGAGTGTTAAGAGGTACTAAGCGGAGAAGAATCAGATCGAAGAAGTAAAAGAACAATATTGGAGAATGCGATGCGAGTTCTATTCAGCGTTGATCATGGAAGACAATTGAAGACAGCAGTTTTCAGTTTGCTATTTTTGTGTTTTCTGTTAGGAGAGTGTTTTGGTCAAGGCGCGTTAATTGACTTGCGTCGTCCGATTGCCCCACCGATGCCGTCACCGATTGTACAACCTTTACATTCGTACTGCATTAAGTCCTTAGACGTGAACGTCAATTTGAACGGTCAAATTGCACGGGTTCAGGTGTCGCAAGAATTCAAGAATACATCGAAGCGCACGATCGAAGCGAGTTTTGTTTTTCCACTCCCCTACGACGGAGCGATTGATCGATTGACGTTGCTTGTGGGCAATAAGGAATATGAGGCCAAGTTAATTGAGCGCGATGAAGCGAGGCGTATATTCGAAGGTTATGTTCGTCGCAACCAAGATCCGGCGCTGTTGGAATGGATGGGTTCTGGGATGTTCAAGACGAGCGTATTTCCGATCCCACCTGGTGAAACTCGCAAAGTCACAATTCGGTATTCCCAAGTTTGCCGTCAGTTTCAGGGAATGACGGAATGGTTATTCCCGCTGCGAATCGCTCGACACACCACAAAACCGATCGAGCAGTTGTCGGTTCAGGTGTCTATTTCATCGCCACTGGCCATCAAGAGCGTCTACAGTCCGACGCATTCGATTGCTGTAAAAAAGCCATCGGCAAAGATAGCTCGAATTAGCTATGAACAGAAAAATGTAATCCCCAATTCGGATTTCCGTTTGTTCTATGATGTTGGTAAGCAATCGATTGGCACGAGTGTGTTGAGTTACCGACCGGACGGGGATGAAGACGGTTATTTCATGATGCTGATTTCGCCAGATATTCAAGCGCAGCAGCGGGAGAGTATTTCCAAGAATATTGTATTTGTCGTGGACCGCAGCGGCAGTATGACGGGACGTAAAATAGATCAAGCCAAGGAAGCATTGCGGTTTGTTATCAACAATTTAAATGATGGCGATCTGTTTAACATTGTGGCTTACGACTCTGAAATTGAGACGTTCGCACCTGAGCTGCAACGTCACAATAAATCTTCGCGCGATAAAGCATTAGGTTTTATTGAAAGTATTTTCGCTGGCGGTAGTACGAATATTGATGGTGCTTTGAATACAGCACTGGAGATGTTGCAGGATGACGAAACACCGAATTATGTTGTATTTTTGACCGATGGGATTCCGACGGTAGGTGAAACAAATATTGCTCGCATTGTCGACAGTGCTTCCAAGGCCAACTCAGTTCGTGCTCGAGTTTGCTGCTTCGGAGTGGGTTACGATGTCAATAGTTTGTTGTTGGATAAGTTAGCTCGCACTGGGTATGGACAATCCGTATATGTCCGTCCGGATGAGGACATCGAAGCTAAAGTCGCTGAATTCTATACTCGTATCGCTTCCCCCGTGTTGACAGACGTCAAGTTACGAGTGGACGTTGACGGCATAAAGATCGCACAGGGAAGTGCAGTGAATCGAGTTTATCCGCGTAATTTATATGATCTATTTGCGGGCGATCAACTAGTATTAGTCGGCCGTTATAAACACGCGGGCAATGCCAAAGTTGTTTTGAGCGGTCGTGTGAATGGTGAGGTGCAACGGTTAGAATTCCCCGCAAAACTTGAACACAAATCTACCAGTAGCAATCAATCGTTTGTAGAAAAGTTGTGGGCGGTGCGACGTATTGGTGAGATTATTGACAAAATTGACCTCGAAGGTCGTAACGATGAATTGCTCGATGAACTTGTGATGCTCTCTCGACGTCATGGAGTTCTCACACCCTATACTTCATTCTTGGCGGATGAAAACGGTGGCACACGGGACGAAGCAAAATCGCGACAAAGGGCCGCCACGGCTTTAAATGATTTAGCAGAAGCAGAATCTGGTCAAGCCGGATTTGCTCGTCGACAAAACAAAGCCTCATTCCAGAATGCTGGTGGTGGAGGAGGATTAGGAGGTGCTGAAGGTGATGGCCTGTTGCCAAGCCAGAGTGTTGATGCGGAAGGTGGAGTTATATTCCGCGACGCGGTAACCAATCGAGAGGTAAAAGTAAAGACGTTGAAGCAGGTGGGTGGCAAGTCGTTCTTTTTAGAGGAAGGTCAATGGATTGATTCGAATGCCTCCAAAGAGCAAATTGAAACAGCCCAAGATTTAACGCGATACAGTTCCAGCTACTTTGCATTAGCAGCGAAACATGGCGCTGTTGTTGGTCGAATTCTAGCTTTGCCTGGGACCGTAATTGTTGTCATTGATGGTCAGGTATATCGGCTGATGGATGCCGAGTAGAGGTTGCGGGATCCCAAGAGTCGTTTTAACCGAGGGATCACAACAGATTTTGCGGATCGACATCGACGACCCATTGGATGTCGGTCGGTGGTTTTTGTTCTTCGTAGATGCGGGTGATTACTTCACGAATCGCGGTTATGTTGTCGCATAGCAACAGCAAGTGGTATCGATATTTTTCACGAACTTTCGTGATTGGTGCAGGCGCAGGGCCGAGCATACGGATGTCGGTGGAGGGTAATTGATCGATAGCGGTTTGGCAGCACTGTGCCAAATGTTGTGCGTACTGCATGCTGGCCGCGTCATCAGGACCTCGAATGATCAAACGTATCATGCCGCAGTAGGGCGGGTAGCCAAACTCTTCGCGCCCAGGTAGTTCCTGCTCGGCAAACAACTTATAGTCGTGCTGGGTTGCTGCGACGATTGCGAGATGTTCTGGTGAGTATGTTTGCACAAGCACTCGCCCATCTTGGTCTCCACGACCGGTTCGTCCAGCGACTTGCGTAACAAGTTGAAACGTCCTTTCACCTGCTCGGAAATCCGGAAAGTGTAATGCTGTATCGGCATTAATAACTCCAACCAAATGCACATTGGGAAAGTCGAGACCTTTGGCGATCATTTGCGTACCGACCAGAATTTTAACGTCACCGCTGCGAAACCGATCGAGTGCTTGTTCGTGTGCATTGGGTCGTTGCATGGTGTCGGAGTCCATTCTCAGGACGGTAACACCAGGGAATTTAACACGGACTTCTTCTTCGAGTTTTTGCGTACCGAGTCCAGCAAATCTGATACTGTCACCATGACAACTTGGACAAACTTTGGGTGCCGGGATTTGGTAATCACAGTAATGGCACAACGCGCGTTCGAGTCGTTGGCCACTGATACCGAAGCGGTGATGTGTTAGGGCAATTTCACATTGCGGGCATTGAACCACTTCGCCACAGGCTGGGCATTGGATGCTGGTAGAGTAGCCCCGCCGGTTAAGCAATAAGATAACCTGACCATCGCCGCGTAGTGTTTCGGTGATGGCGCTTTGGAGTTGCCGACTGATGGATCCATAGCTTCCTTTGGACCGAGATTCATGCCGTAGGTCCACGGTGGCAACACGAGGTAGCGGGCGCTGCATCACTCGGTCGGGCAGGGAGACGAGTTTGTAATTTCCAATTTGTGCCTGGTGCCACGATTCGAGTGCGGGTGTGGCAGAGCCGAGAATGAGTGGGATATTTTGGAGTTGTGCGCGCTTGGCGGCGACGTCGCGAGCATGATAGCGGGGCACGGTTTCTTGTTTGAAGGTTGTTTCGTGTTCTTCGTCGAGTACGATTAGGCCGAGGCGTGGTGCGGGTGCGAAGATTGCGCTGCGGGCGCCAACAATCACTTGTACATCACCTTGGGCAATTTGATGCCAATGCCAATGACGTTCAGCATCGCTGAGATGGCTGTGTAGCACTGCGACTTTATCGAACCGCGAGCGGAAGCGTTGGCGGGTTTGCGGCGTTAGCGAAATTTCTGGGACGAGGACGATCGCTTGGCGACCGTAACTAATGACTTCTTCGATCGCTTGTATATAGACTTCAGTTTTTCCGCTGCCGGTAACGCCGTGGACGAGTACGGTTTCATAGGAGTCGTTTTTTATTGCGTTCGTGATGACTTGCAACGATTGTTGTTGAGCGGGATTGAGGTGCAGGTTTTCTTCGCGTGGGAGGATCTCTTGTTGCACATCAGTTTTTTGCACGCGTTTTTGTTCTGTTTGCACGATTCCTTTTTTGACCAGTGATTGAATTGGAGCTTGCGAACAGTGTACCCGTTTACA
>JAYZBF010000176.1:0-13538 GCA_036338835.1 Planctomycetota bacterium | reverse complement strand
ACGGCTTATGGCGATTTAGATATAGCAGAATGGCCATCATTTGACATCGTGGACTGGCTTCTTGAATCTCTCGTTATTTATGTTGCGATGGGAACCGCGACCATCCCGGCAGCAATATTATACGTACTCCTTTCAGCAGTCCTTCCCGAGTCGATGATATTCATACCGTTAGGGCTTGCCATTTTAGTAACGGCTATCATCTTTCCCTTCTCCATGCTGTCGATTTTCGAGAACAACCACTTTTACTTGCCATTTTCAAGAGTGTTACAGCAGCGAATTATGCGATTTCCAGAACTGCTCGTTAAATTTACCTTTACCTCGATACCAATGATCATCATATCGATGCTTGCATTTCCAGTTGCACTGTTAGCCCCCAGTTTCATAGTCAAAGCGATTAGCGTCACCACCATTTGGGTTTGCCTAACCATTTACTCCCGTAATATTGGAATCTACGCTTACTTCCTCTCACGCGTCACCGACGAACAAACGGCACAGTAAACCTTGCCGAGGGGTTTTCCCGCGATCATTCTGCATCCACAAATCGCTGCAAATCATCTTCGATCAACTGAATCATTGCGTTAAGAATATCTTGAGTTTTTTCGACGCTGCCACCGGATTCGACATCGGCTCTAGTGAACGTATAAAATTTTATTTTGGGTTCGGTGCCTGATGGACGCACGGCAACATAATGTCCAACGGTCTCTAACTCAAAGAACAGCAAGTTATCGCTCGGCCCACTAAATGCCGTCGCACTTCCAGCGGTTGTTGTGATCTGCTGGGTCAAATAATCACGTATCCGCATTACCTGCTGCCCTCCAAGATCACGTGGGCTTGCGTTGCGTAGTTGATCCATCACGTGTTGCATCCGCTGCATTCCGCTGCTTCCATGCATGTAGATGGTCTTCAAACTTTCTTGATACACGCCAAATTGTTCATAAAGTGAAGTCAGGAAATCATGTAACGTTTTCCCCTGTTGTTTTAGATCATCCGCTAACTCGCACAGCAACATGCAAGCTGCTGCACCATCCTTGTCGCGGCAATAATCACCAATCATAAATCCATGCGACTCTTCCGTGCCATAGATAAAATCGTTGGCGCCTCCTTCATCGATCGCTGAGGCAATCCACTTAAACCCAACCAATAAATCATCGCGTGTCTGAACAGCATAGTGCTCACCGATCCGCCGTAATAGCGGGGTTGTCACCAACGTAGTGATCTGGAAACTCGTTACGGTTAGTAGATTCTGATCCTGCAACGACTGCATTCGATAGGCAGCTAGCATTGCACAGAGTTGGTTGCCGTTAAACGTCTTCCATTCGCATTCGCCAGATAAATCCACTGGCGCCGCACATCCCATGCGGTCCGCATCAGGATCGGTCGCTAAGACAATATCCGCACCTTCTTGTTGAGCATATTTAATGATTGAATCAAACACCGCTGGATTTTCAGGATTGGAAACATGATCAGGCACATTTGTAAAATTGGGGTCTGGCTCGGCGTGGTCAGGAAAAACAACCACGTTATTAAACTGACACGCCTGTAAGACCGCTGGTATGACAAACCCACCAACTCCGTGCAGCGGCGAATAGATCACCTTTAATCCTCGAGCAGCCTGGCCATCTGAGGAAAAACGCGGTGGACTGCAATGTTTGACAACAGCAGCTCTATAAAGCTCATCAATTTCCGCGGTACAAATCGTCACATCACCGGACTGAACTGCGTCGTCGAAATCACAAACCTCGATATTCTCAACTTGCTCCATCACCTGTTCAATAATACCGGCATCGTGTGGAGGTAATATTTGACCTCCATCATTCCAATATATTTTTACCGCGTTATCACTTGGCGGATTGTGACTTGCGGTGACCATGATGCCACATGCACATTTCTTTTGTCGCACCAAGAATGATACTTGTGGTGTAGCGCGATATTCATCTAAGAAGTAGACATGAAACCCGTTGGCGATCATGATTCCGGCACAGAGCTCAGCGAAATGACGTGATTGGTGTCGGGTGTCATAACCGATTGCACACGATAATCTCTGGTGTGCGGTCGATTGCTTAGCTGATGTGTTGAGCACGTAATTAGCCAAGCCTTGGGCGCTTTCACCAATTGTACGATCATTGATTGCATTTGAGCCGAATGGATGCATCCGGCCGCGACGACCACCTGTGCCGAATGGAATTACCGTCCAAAACACGTCATCCAACTCTTGCCAACTTTCTTGGCCGATAGCCTTACCAATCGCCGAGACGTACTCAAAATAGCGCGGTTGCGTTAACCAAAGCGTTAAGTTGTTGAGCGCAGAATCTGAGAGTAAACCAGCATGCACAGCAGCTTGTGAACGGTTAACCAATTCTGTTGTATCTATTTTATCTGGTTGGGCCATCAGAATTTAATATCAACCTAAAATCTGTTCAGGTAAAACAACGAGCCTCGATTATACGCCGCTCAACGGAAATTGGGCAGTTAACGCACTCATATTTCAGACATGAAATCCTAGTCACCATTGCAAAAATAAAATAGCTGCAGGGGCATTACTGAATTGCCGCATGTTTACGTAGCCTCGGTAGTCGCTAAAATGGCACAAAACACTGTCTTGATTTAATATAAGTTTACGCAAGGACATCCACACGATGAAAGCAGCATATATTACCGAATGTGGCCCCGCCAGTAACATTCAATTCGGAGACATTGACGCACCCGTTGCCAGCGGCGCTGAGGTCTTAGTCCGCGTGGGCGCTGTATCGTTAAACCCCGTTGATACGTATATTCGCAACGGTGCTAACTATTGGGAGCTTCCACAACCGTTCGTCGTTGGTTGCGATTTAGCGGGTACCGTGGAAGCGATTGGCGACGACGTTACGCGATTCAAAGTCGGTGATCGCGTCTGGGGGACAAATCAGGGCCTATTGGGCAAGCAAGGTACGTTTGCTGAGTTTTGCGCGATTGAACAAAACGAACTCTATGCTACTCCGAGTAACGTCAGCGACAACGACGCAGCTGCTTGCTCGTTGGTAGGTGTAACGGCACATCTTGGACTCTTTCGCGACGCACAACTTCAAGCCGGTGAAACAATCTTCGTGCATGGAGGTACCGGAGGTGTTGGAGCGATGGTACTACAAATGGCAAAACGCTGTGGTGCAACAGTTATTACCACCGCCGGGAATGAGGAAAAAGCTGCTCGCTGTCGAGAGCTTGGAGCAGACGTCGTCATCAACTATAACACCGAGGACGAGTTGGAAGCGATCTTAGCCGCCGCCCCCGATGGTGTCGATGTTTTCTGGGAAACGCTCCGCGAGCCAAACATGGAAGGCATCATCTCCGTCATGAGAGAATATGGGAGGATCGTCATTATGGCAGGCCGCGACGCGCGTCCTGAATTCCCCGTTGGGCCATTCTACGTTAAGTGCCTGAAACTAATGGGTTTTGTGATGTTCAAAGCGACTGAGGAAGCTCTGCGAGCCAGCGCCGATGAAATCAATCAATGGCTTAGCGACGGTTCACTCCAAGCTAATATCAGCCACGTGTTACCTATGTCCGAGGCGGCTGCAGCGCACCAAATGCAAGAAGACAGCACACTGAACCAATCCGGTGCCACAGCCGGTAAAATTGTGTTGATACCATCGTAGTGGAAATCCATTACAGTTCGCTTTTGCTGAGGTCTTTATAAAACCGATCAATCTTGACCGTTTTTGCGTAAACGACCTATACTCCACGACTAATCGAAACACTAATTCGAGTTGGTTTAGGAGCCATCGGTATGACACGCAAGGATGCGGAAAAGACTACAAATCAACACAAACCAAACAAACGCTGGATCGTCGTTATAACGGCCATCCTGTTGTTAGGTTTAACCGTTACCGCGCGCGTCTACTGGCTTGCTCCGGCAGACGCTACCGCTGAACCAACACCGATTCCAAAATCCCCCAATGCCAACACGCAAAATCCAACGGCAAAACCTGCTTCAAAAGCAACGACGCAATCCGCGGTCCGGCCTGTCGGGCAAACAAGCAAACTCAAGGTCGTAGCGGAAGTCAATAACCAACAAATCAAACGCAATCAACTAGCACAAGCATGCCTTGACCGTTACGGCAAAGAGGTGCTCGAGAGTTTCCTCAACAAGAAACTAATCCAACAAGCTTGCACGCAACACAATATTGAAATATCCGAACAAGATGTCATGGCAGAAATCGCTCGTATGGCAAAGAAATTCGGGCTTTCCACCGAACGTTGGTTGCTCATGCTAAAGCAAGAACGTGAAATAGATCCTACTCAATATCGAAACGAAATCATCTGGCCCACTTTAGCACTACGCCAACTTGCTGCTGAACAAATCCAAGTTACTCAAGAACAACTCGACGAAGCGTTTGAATCCGAATTCGGTCCGAAAGTCAAAGTCCGCATCATTGCTCATTCAAACTTGCAACGGGCCACTGCTCTACGAGAACAGGCTATCGCAGATCCAAGTACATTTGGGACGCTAGCCAAAGACCATTCCGAAGATCAAGCCAGTGCCAGTGCCCGCGGTCTCATTCCGCCAATTCGCAAGCACGTCGGTGACCCCAGCTTAGAAATCGAAGTTTATAGCCTGGAAGAAGGTGATATTTCCAAGATCATCGAAATTGGTAATCAATATGTTTTTGTCAAATGTGAGAAACGCATCTCCTCGACTTACGTTGCTCCCCAGTTTCGCAAAGATGCTGAATCACGATTGCGAGATCAAATTACGGAAAGCCATTTAAGATCCTACTCGGCAACGATTTTCCAGGAACTCCAAGACGCCGCAAAAATCACAACGCTTTATGACAAACCGAGCATGAAAGATTCTCACCCGGGAATCGTCGCTTTGCTCAATGGCCAACAGATAACAGTTCGCGATCTAGCCGAAGAATGTATCAAACGTTATGGCACCGATGTGCTCGAAGGTGAAATCAACCGTCAGCTTCTCGAACAACACCTCGCCGCGGCCAATAAAACCGTCGAGCAACAAGACCTACACGATGAAATCGCGCGAGCTGCTGTTTCTCGTGGATATGAAACGGTTGATGGTAAAGCAGACATCAATGCCTGGCTCAATGATGTCACCAAGCAAGACGGAGTGACCGTCAGCATTTACGTAAAAGACGCTGTTTGGCCTTCCGTAGCTTTGAAAAAATTAGTGCATGATTCGATCAACATTACAACCGCCGACCGTCAAAAGGCGTTTGAAGCGAATTATGGTGAACGAGTGGAAATCTTAGCAATCGTGTTGAATAACCAACGTCGCGCGAATATGGTTTGGGAGCTAGCAAACAACAATTCCACGGACTATTTCTTTGGCGAACTTGCGACACAATATTCGATTGAACCCGTGTCACGTGCCAATCAAGGAAAAGTTCCGCCGGTGCGCCTGCATGGTGGACAACCTGTACTCGAGGAAGAAGCATTTAGCCTATCAACCGGTGAACTTTCCGGGATCGTAGCAGTCGGCGGAAAATATATCATCATGCGATGTCTCGGACGTACTGTACCAGTCGTTGATGAACTTGAAGATGTCCGCGTCGAATTGGATTCCTATCTGCTAGAACGAAAACTACATGCTGCCATGACGACTAAGTTTGATGCCATCCGAGATTCGGCTAACATCATTAACTATATGCGTCCGATACAACCCGCTTCTGTCTCCGCACCTATTCCTTCCAATGGTAACAATAATACAGCGTTGTTTCCTAAATAGTCTTGAAGCAATATCACAATGAACGCAAACTCACTTAGCGGTAAGACAGCTGTAGTAACAGGTACCGCATCAGGCATTGGCCGATCCGTCGCCATCATGTTAGCGAACAACGGCGCTCAAGTATTCGGAGGTGATATTGCACCAACTTCGGGCAACGACACAACCTTCACCGACCTTAACATCACCACGACAAACTGTGACGTCACTGCGGAACAAGACGTCATTCGCTTAATCGAAATGGCTGCGGATCATTCCGGAACAATCGATGTCCTCGTCAACAATGCCGGTGTCGGTATGGTCAAACAAATCCCAGATGTCAGCGAAGAAGATTGGGATTATTGCATGGGTGTAAATCTGAAAGGACCATTTCTTTGTAGCAAGCATGCTATTAGTTATATGAGAGACGGCGGGTCGATCATTAACATATCAAGCAATGCAGGACTGCTACCTCGGGCTCACGACCCCATATACTCGACCAGCAAAGGCGCATTGATTGCGCTGACGCGGAGCTTAGCATTGTGCCATAGCCCAGATCAAATACGAGTCAACGCTGTCTGCCCCGGACCCGTCGGTGACACCGTCATGATGGACCAAGGGCTTCAAGAAACAGGCGATCCCAGTGCTGCATACCAAGCGACTGTTGATGCCAGTCCTATCGCTCGAGCCGCTGGTCGCATGATTCATGTCGACGAAATTGCGAGTGCTGTGCTGTACTTAGCGGGCGATTCTTCGCTAATGGTGACCGGAACCAGTATCGCCATCGACGGTGGCAAAAGCCTCGGTGTACCACCTGCGATGGTGGCTGATAATTGAGAGCCTCTCAGTTCATGCGCCGCGTTGGTTCACGATAACCTCAACCCAGTAACTCGATGTTCGCAATTTGATGCTGGCAAGCACGTCTTTGCGCATCCACGCTGTGATGATACGTGTTGATTGTTTTTTTGTCGTTGCATCTTGGACAAACAAAATTATTGCGACAGGCAAATAGGCGTCCGTAAATCGTTGATCCTGTTCTAAATGCTGCAATGACACCTGCCAGAAACTAAATTTGAACGGAAACATGTTCGCCGTTTGCTCAGGTATCTGGTCCCCGCCAGCGGAGAATTGAGCGGCAAACAAATCTGGCATCAACTCAAAAAACACATCTTTATTAAATGCCGCATGATTCTTATTACCGCGACGGTCGCCCTCGCTGTGAGCCATTGATACGTTGTTAAGACCTAACAAGTCGAGTTTTCTGCCCGCATAGGTATAACCTACTCCGCCGGTAGTAAGCGTACCCAACGACATCGGCGCCTGTGAATCTGGCTCAGTGTCAGTGTTGAATTCAATCCGCTGCATGAACCCATTTAACAAGTCGCCTAATGCTCGTCCACGAATAGCCAATGTAAAATCATGTCGCATCTGAGTGTTATGACCGCGTGTTTTCAATAAATCAAGCCACGTCGGTTGCTGCGCAAATAAGATGGTAACGCTGAGCAAAGCCAGTAAAAACACAATCCGCCGCGGAGCTAAAGCACTCGTAAAACTTCGCCCTAATAACAAACTGCGATACGTCACTACGCCAACAAGACCAAGCACAGGCCACATCGGCTGGAAGAACCTCGCATAATCAAAATGATCCCCGCCGGTCAAAACCGGACAGGCCAGCGCTAACAAACAAATCGCTGCTAGACTTGCCGTTGTCATCACTGGGGCAGGCAAATACCGTGCCCCTGTTTCATCGTAGCCCTGACCACGTATCAACCGCACGCTCCACCACAGAACTATTAATACCACTGGGATGACCCACGGCTGAGTAATCACAAACTCCAGTGCGTACCCTAATCCTAACTTCAAATTGTAAAACAACTCGGGGGATACTTTTGCGTAATAGGTATTAGGAAATGGATAACCAAAATAGAGGTACCGGCCGCCAATAATCAACGCGTTTATCAAGCAATATGCCAACAGCGGTCCCGCCACACTTACCAAGCAAGCCTGTACCTTGCCTGTTGCATGTGCAGACCGCCTGCGACGAACCCATCCCAGGACTAAAATCCAAACTAAGCAAAAGTACATACCCTCGGATCGCGTGCTTAACATCAACGCAACACAAACCATGACACGCCAATCTTGCAACAATCGCTGAGGCTGATATCGCGTTGCTTTAACAACCTCAAGCGTACCTACTACAAACACCGCGACCCACAGTCCCACATCCATCAACGTAATGGTCGTCCAAATGACGTATTGCGGACTTCCTAAAATCCAAACCCACAACAACACACTTGTCGACCAATTCAGAAATGCGTATTGCCGCGCGGTAATTCTATCTTCAGTTTGCTCGTCCGTAGCAACCTGAGCACCATCAACACAGAGCGTTGTATGCAAAAATTCCTGTACCGCGATTAACACGACGATCAGCAGCGCCGTGTTCAGTAGCAGCACTGCGATTTCTACGTGAGCGGTAAAAAACAAAATACTTGTACACAAGAGTGTGAACAACGGCGATGAAAAGCCCTCGACTCGCTCTCCACCCACGTTGTAAACCGCCCCATGACCATGGGCGATATTACGAGCATAGGTGAAAAAAATATTCGCGTCGTCAATTCCCACGACCGCTACGTTTTCTTTAACAACTTGGCCAGCTTCCTCTCGTGGCGTTTCGTAGGACTTCAGCGCAATCGCGGCAACCAAGGTGCCCAGCAAAATAGAAACCATGATCCGCGACTTACGTTTCGGCACCGGTAGCCAAATCCGCGGCGCAACTGGTTGCGTTTTCTCAGAACTACGCTGTGAAAATGTCGTGCGTCGTGCCATGGATTCTACTTACCTTACTTCGCTATCAACCAGTAATTCCGAGTCGATCGGACTGCGCAGAACGAAAAACCTGCTGTGGATCCCACTTTGCCTTGATTTGCTTGAACTCGTCAAGCGAAGGATACATTGCCTCAAACGTCGCTTGTTGTACCAATGCATCTTTTGCCAAGTAAACGCGACCACCATGTTCTAACAAAATCTGGTCGAGTTTAGCACATAGCTGCTCTGTCTTTTTACCGCGATAGGGAAAATCCAGCGCTAACGTATGACCGGCGAACAAATAGGACAAAGTACCAATTCCCTGCGGTCCACTGCTCTTCAACACTGCCAAAAACGATCCCTGCCCCGACTCGGTAATCGCTTCCATCAACTCCCGCATACCCCGTCGCGAGGATTCTGCGGGCAACAGTGCTTGGTATTGCACAAAACCACGACGTCCGTAAATACGGTTCCAGTGGCCAATGCTATCGAGCGGATAGAAAAAACTGTCATAGTCGACAACAGCGTCACCGGTACCGTGTGTTTGGTAGTACAGACTATTGAAGGCCTTAATCGACAACTTATTTAACGCGAGTGCTGGAAAATTAAACGGTATCTTTCGCGATTTACGACGAGGCTGAAAGAAAGGACCTTGCCGCTGCACACTAGCGACTTGTTCGGGGCATGCATCGTTGGCCAACATCAAGACGCTACGTCCCATTTTGGCACCACGGCTCAAACAATCAATCCAGGCTACGCTGTACCGATATTGGTTATCCGTCTCCATAAACATGTCTAGTGCTTCGTCCAAATTCCTAGCGCGTTGTTGATGCCGATCAACAAATGCCGTGGCTACTTTTGTCAACTGAATCGTGGCGTCAATTACAATTCCTGTTAATCCCATACCGCCGAGTGTTGCCCGAAATAGTTCGCTATTTTCCTCGCGCGAGCACTCCACAATTTCTCCCGTCGCCGTCAATAAACTAAAGCGAGTGACGAAGGTTCCCCAACTACCATCCACGTGGTGATTCTTTCCATGTACATCAGCGGCAATGGCACCTCCAACGGTGACAAATTTTGTGCCGGGAGTGGTCGGTAGAAACCAACCGCGTGGCAATAAGCACTGGATAATTTCTTCGAGAGAGAGGCCTGCTTCGCAAGTTAACAACCCTGTTTTAGAATCAAAACGTAACATTCGATTTCGCGAAATCTGTGACAGCACGAGACCTTCATAATTGACGGCGGAATCACCATAGCTGCGGCCTAAGCCCCGCGCAATTGCACCACCGACTTGATCACTGTTAGATACAGCCTTTGTAAGATGCGCCGTATTAAAAACAGGTAACAACGTCGCTCGTCGTGGATTTACATTCCCCCATCCAGCAAGTCGTTCTTGTACTGGAGCGGAACTTGAATCCGCAAGCTCTAGCGATTTGTCGTGATGGTCATTCATGGTCAAGCACTCTGTCATCTTAACCAAAGGGCCATATTGCGATTATGCTGCAGGCCGTAACGATGACAGCACCTACTAACGTTGACCAATCCAAGAAAACAAATTTAACGATGTCTTCATTCATGCGACCACGATGTGCCATCAACCAAAAATTGCAGATCCAATAAAAAACAGCAATGCATACTCCCCATAGCGCTTGAGGGCATTCGTAATATGTTTTCGCAGCGTCCGAGTCCACATAAAGCGACAGCACCAACACAGACATCATGCCTGTGCAGATACCCAGAGTCTGCACTAACGCCAAATCGTGAACGTGATACCCGCGGCGTTTTAGCGAGGCAGTGTTGTCAGCCACAATCTTTTGGGTTCTCAACAACTCGCTATATCGTTTCCCAAATGCCATGCTGGAAAACACAAACATCGAAAATGCCAACAGCCAAGTACTTACTGTAATGTCGGTTGCCAGTCCACCGATGATGATCCGCAGTGTATACAAACCGCCCAAGACGAGGACATCAACAATAACCATCTGTTTTAGCCAAAATGTATAGAGCGTCGTTACCAATAGATAGAACAACAAACCATATAAGAATGAAAGCGGCAAAAAGAACCAAGCGATCAACGACCCGCTGATACTCAGCATAGCCACGGTCGCTGGGGCCCAAGACAAGGGCACCAATGAACTTGCAAAGCCACGTTGTTTTTTTTTGGGATGTTCGCGATCTGCCAGATAATCCATGCGATCATTCAAGACGTAAACAGCCGATGCGGACAAACTGAGACTTACAAATGCCCATCCAACTTGCTGCCAAATATCACCTGTAAACAGCTTGTGAGCCAACAATGCCGGTAACATCAGCACTAAGTTCTTGACCCACTGGTGGGGACGTATCAACTTGCACAAGCCATAAAGACGAGCGGCCGTCGATGCTGGGTTTGCTTCGCTCGTTTCACCTTCAATGTGCATTGGATTCCCTTAACTGGTGCCAATCCATTGACTTGAATTTCAAAACTTTACGACTGCGGTCGTTGAGCGACCGAGAGAAAGAGTTCTATTAGCCAATCTTCCCCATCTCATCGCGTTCATCTGACTGTTCACGACGCTGTAGATACATCTTAATTGGGACTTCGCCAAATTCTAGTTGATCTCGCAAAACACTTAGTAAGTACCTGCGATAATCCGGCGCAAACGCTTTTGGATTGTTGCATTTGATGACGATCGTTGGCGGTTCTGTGCTCACTTGTGTGCAATAGTAGATTTTGGGGCGGCGATTTTTGAATATTGGTGGTGGATGTCGCTCAACCGCCCCACGAATCAAGCGGTTAAGATAGCTTGTCGATACCCGTTGCCGCGATTGCTTGAACAACATCTGAGCATGATTGAGTAAGGCTTTCATATTTTTGCCTGTTTGGCCCGTTATGAAAGCGATCGGAACATGCCACATGGTTTGAAACGTATCTCGCAAATACGTGACCCAGCGTTCCGTCGGCATATGCTCGACCATCAAGTCCCATTTATTGACAACAAAAATACACGCTTTGTAATTGTCCGCAATGTACTTACAGAGTTGTTTATCGACTTGGCTAATACGCTGTGAACAATCAAAAAACATCAACGTCACATCCGCTCGTCGGATACTGCGTTGAGCTCGGTGTGTACTATAAAACTCAACATCAGTACGCACACTTTTACGTTTTCGAATTCCTGCCGTATCAATTGCAATGAAAGATTTACCATCGAGCTCAAAATGCACATCGACGCTATCGCGTGTCGTACCAGCAACTTCGCTGACGATCATACGTTCGGCTTGCGTAAGCGAGTTGATAAAGGTGCTCTTACCAACATTACGCCGGCCAACGAGAGCAACTTTCATTTCGCTTGGCTCAATATTCTCATTCATCAACTCTTCATCGGTCAATTGCGGCACACGTTTAGAAATCATGTCGAGCAACAAATCGCGGTTGCGATTTTGCAGCGCACTGACTCGCACCAATTTTCCACGGCCTAACCCGTAGAATTCGTCGGCCTCAGGATCCATCTCGGGTTCATCGGTTTTGTTGGCAACACAGATAATCGGTTTATCGATATACCGCAAACGTCTAGCGACTTCGCGATCGAGTGCCAGCATCCCACTACGTGTGTCGACGACAAAAAGAATGACATCGGCGGAGTCCATGGCAAGTTGAATTTGATCTTCAATTTCGTCGCTCAAATCGTCGACGTCATTAATTCCAATCCCACCGGTATCCACAATCTCAAAGAACACTTCGTTGTGCCGTAGCAAGTGGATCATGCGATCGCGCGTAACTCCAGCTACATCGTCAACAATAGCTAGCCGGCGACCGGCCAGCCAATTGAAAATGCTGGATT
Organism: Planctomycetota bacterium; assembly: GCA_036338835.1. Classification (GTDB taxonomy): domain Bacteria; phylum Planctomycetota; class Planctomycetia; order Pirellulales; family Pirellulaceae; genus UBA721. The sequence goes on along the minus strand of JAYZBF010000176.1, from coordinate 1,214 downwards.
TCCCGACGTTCGGGCGACCTATAATTACTACTTTTGGAAGTGCCATAGCCGTTTAATGATAGTACTAAGCGAGTATACCGTCGACAGCTCAAACCGCATGCTTGGAGAGATTTACACTTGTCTCTAAAATGAGAGTTCCTATAGCCTGTTAAACCGTTATAATTCGACTATTTGAAGACGTAATACCACTACAATTTCCCATCCAATAAGCTCACATGACGCCCGAATCTCAATCCACACCACCCCAAAGTGTGAACTTCGCTAGACTTCACAAAGCAGTTCGACAACGACTGCAGAGCTTAAAGCGAGCAGGGCTAACGCATCTCAATCCGCCGATTGCCACCGATTGGGATCCAAGCAAACTACCAAATACGCTTGCTCCAGCAGAAACACCCGAAGTTACAACACCGGACCCGCCTCCGTCCCCAGCTAATATTTCTGCAGACTCAATGGCTCAAGAAACAACCACTCCAGAAAGCCCTGAAAAACCTATGCCGTCCAAAAAACAGTTACAACTTGATGTCGTTTGCCAAGAGGTTGCCCAATGTACCGCCTGTGACGAACTCGCAGCCACTCGTAACAAAACTGTTTTCGGTGTTGGCAATCCTAATGCAAAACTCGTTTTTTATGGCGAAGCCCCCGGAGCAGATGAAGATCGCCAAGGTGAGCCGTTTGTGGGTCGGGCGGGTAAAAAGTTGAATGAGATCATTGAAGCGATGGGGATCCAACGCAAAGACATTTACATTCTTAATACGATTAAGTGTCGACCGCCCGGAAATCGCAACCCCAGCCCAGAAGAACAAGTGAACTGCAGTGGCTTTCTCCAGCGACAACTCGAAATCATCAAACCCGATTACATCGTTTGTCTCGGTGCCATTGCCGCTCGTTCGTTTCTCAAAGTCACCACTCCTATTGGTGAATTACGCGGAGAGTTTCATACACAAGGTAAAATCAAAGTCCTCTGCACGTATCACCCCGCCTACATCTTGCGTAACCCCAGCAAAAAACGCGACGTCTGGGAAGATATCAAATTCTTGATGAAAGATATGGGACTCAAAATCCCCAAAAAGTACTTGTAGAGGCATGTGGCCGCCCGCGTTCATTCGCGGCCCCTGAACGGAAACCTATCTAGCCCTAGAAATTGGTTTCCTGCTAAAATTCCGGACAACTAATCTAAGTTTCCATCGCCCGATTACACCTTTGTGTTAGATCAT
>JAYZBF010000175.1:0-9752 GCA_036338835.1 Planctomycetota bacterium | reverse complement strand
CGTCACGTAATCGGTTGCTTTTTCACCATTGTTATTCCTAATCGTCACATCTACTTGGTAATCCATCAGCACCCGAACAACATCAACTCGCCCAAAGAACACGGCCCCATGTAACGCTGTTCCCCCATCCTCATTTTGAGCGTTCACATCGACTCCCGCATCAAGCAACGCCGTTGCTACCTGCGGGTGTCCCCAAATCGCTGCGACAGTCAAAGCCGTCATCGTATCCTGCCGTTGCTCAGGGTCTGCTCCCTGCTCTAACAACTGACCAACCAGCTCATCATCACCACGTTTGATCGCGTCAAACAATTCCTTCTTGAGAACTGTTGGCTGACGAACCACCATAGCTGAAACCCAATTCATCGTCGGGATAACCGTTACCAAGCCGACCATACAAGGCACAAAGATTCTGAAAAAACGATGTCTCATCAGGCTTTGCAAACCACGTTTTCGCCAAAGCATAGCCGTAAAGAAACCACTGACTAGGAAAAACAAAGGCATCCTAAAGCCGTGAATCATCGCGAAAACCGCTCCCAACCACGGTGCCTGATTCGCATCCTGCACTGCCCACGGGAATCCCGTATAGGCTAACAACCCATGCAATGCGATTCCTAACAACATCGCAATCGCTCGCAAAGCATCTAAATCATGTCTCCGCGGGAATGATTCGGGGGAACTACTCATAAATACATACTGTCCTAAACTCAGTCATTCATAAAAAAGCGAAAGCGTAAGTATTCGATAAACAACGATTTATATTTGGTTAAAAATTGTTTGTGGTCCACATTTCTCACATTTGCACTAACACAGGTCCTAATTGTTGTAACCAGTGGATACTGTTAAAGTGAAATACTCAACCACATACATTATCTCCTTACTATCTAAGATTTAACACATGGCAGACAACCCCAAAATAATCTACACCAAAACAGATGAAGCCCCAGCACTGGCAACTCAATCATTGCTGCCCATCATCCGTGCGTTCACACAATCCTCGGGCATCAATATTGAGCTCAAAGATATCTCGCTTGTCGGCAGAATACTTGCAGCTTTCAGTGATCAACTCCCCCCTGAACAACAACAAGTTGACGCACTTGCCGAACTTGGGGCCCTCGCCAAAACACCTTCTGCCAACATCATTAAGCTACCTAATATCAGTGCCTCAGTTCCACAACTCAAGACGGCCATCGCTGAATTACAATCTCACGGTTATGCGATACCAAATTTTCCCGAAGAACCGAAAACCGAAGTCGAAAAAGAAACTCGAACTCGTTATGCCAAAATTCTTGGAAGTGCTGTAAATCCAGTGCTCCGCGAAGGAAATTCAGATCGTCGGGTGGCAGCTCCAGTCAAAGAATACGCCAGAAACAATCCGCACAGCATGGGCGCGTGGAGTAGTGATTCAAAAACACATGTTGCCCACATGTCGTCTGATGATTTCTTTGGCAGCGAACAATCTCACGTAATGGCAACCGCCACCGCCGTAAGCATCGTCCTCGTTGCCGACGATGGTAGCTCAACATCGCTGAAGGAAAACCTACAACTCTTACCAGGCGAAGTCATCGATGCCTCGGTCATTAGCTGCACCACGCTTAAGTCATTTTTTGCTGAGGCCATGGACGATGCTCGCAGCCAAGACATTTTGCTTTCCTTGCATATGAAAGCGACCATGATGAAAGTCTCCGATCCCATCATCTTTGGACATGCCGTCGATGTCTATTACGCGAACGTATTCACCAAACACGCCGCAATCCTTGAACCTCTGAACATCGACACCCGAAACGGTATTGGCGATCTATATAGCAAAATCAATGAACTTACCGATGAACAACAAGCTGCAGTCCATGCTGACATCAAGGCACTTTCTGAGAATCGACCACGACTCGCCATGGTTGATTCAGACCGCGGTATTACCAACCTTCACGTTCCCAGTGACGTAATTATTGATGCCTCAATGCCAGCAGCAATTCGCTCCTCCGGTCCAATGTGGGGCCCCGATGGCCAACTTGCGGACACGAAAGCAATGATTCCCGACCGTTGCTATGCGCGCATCTACCAAACCGTCATCGACTTCTGCAAACAAAATGGTGCCTTTGATGTCACCACGATGGGCAACGTTTCCAATGTTGGTTTGATGGCACAAAAAGCAGAAGAGTATGGGTCGCATGATAAGACTTTTGAAATTCCTCATGCCGGAACTGTACAAGTAGTTGATGCTGAGGGCACAACATTACTTGAACAAACCGTTCGTACAGGTGACATTTGGCGGATGTGTCAAACCAAGGATGCGCCAATCAAAGATTGGGTTCGCCTCGCGGTCAGTCGTGCTCGCGCCACCGGATCAACTACGATTTTCTGGCTCGACAGCGACCGCGCTCACGACAACAACCTCATCGCCAAAGTCAACGAATACCTACCGCTGCATGACACCACAGGGCTTGATATTCAAATTCTATCAACCACCGAAGCAATGCAATTAACTTGCCAGCGGTGCCACAATGGACTCGACACAGTATCCGTTACTGGCAACGTGCTACGGGACTACCTAACGGACCTCTTTCCAATCATCGAATTAGGGACCAGTGCAAAGATGTTATCGATCGTCCCGCTGTTAGCCGGTGGCGGTCTCTATGAAACGGGTGCCGGTGGTTCTGCCCCCAAACATGTGCAACAATTTCAAGCTGAAAATCACCTGCGTTGGGATTCACTCGGTGAATTCCTCGCAATCGGAGTTTCCTTGGAAGAACTGGCTGAAAAAACCGATAACAAAAAGCTTACACTTGTCGCCGCCGCATTAAATCAAGCAAGCAGCCAATATCTAACAGAAAACCGCTCGCCATCTCGAAAAGTTAACGAATTGGACAATCGTGGCAGCCATTTCTATTTAGCACTTTACTGGGCTCAGGCGTTGGCGACTCAAACGGATTGCCCAGAGTTGCAAGCAGAGTTTTTGCAATTGGCGACAACACTCGCTGAAAACGAGCAAGCGATTGTCGACCAACTGATTGCCGTGCAAGGCGAAGCTGTCGACCTCGGCGGATATTATCATCCCTGCGAACAATCGGTCATTACGGCCATGCGACCGAGCACCATTTTTAACAATGCGATCGATGTATTTTCTGTCGCCGATAACGAACACTAGGATTCCCAACACCCGCTTGCATTTCTAAACCTAGCGAACCGTAACCATGCTCAAAATCAACTCGCTCGGAGCCACCAAATTACCCGTCACTTGTCTTGGCTATGGCAGCATGGGATTGCGCGGTCCAGCAACGTGGGGAGTGCGAACCGTCACTGACGAAGCTGCTGATAAGTTTCTCAACCAAGTACTCGACGCGGGTATAAACTTCATCGATACTTCGCCCGATTATGGTGCCAGCGAAGAACGCATCGGCAAGTATATTGGCTCGCGGCGCAGCGAATTCTTTCTTGCCACAAAGTGTGGCTGCGATTATCAACAACATACCGACCACATCGAAATCATTCACACTTGGTCGGCAGAAGTGCTCAAACGTAACATCGAGACAAGCCTCACAAGGCTGCAAACAGACTGTATCGATTTATTGCAATTCCACGGTGGCGACGCTGAGTCGATTCAACAAGCAGGCCTCGTTGATACGCTCATCGAGTTTCGAGAGCAGGGTATAATTCGATTTTTAGGATCATCAAGTTCCATCCCGAATCTACAAGGCATGATTGATATGGGAGTGTTTGATACATTTCAAATTCCCTATTCATGTTTAGCACCGCAGCACCACGAATTGATTTCTCGAGCAGCCGCGACTGGCGCCGGCATCATCATCCGCGGCGGCATCGCACATGGTGGACCCGATGCCGTGATCGAGCGGCCAGCACTAAACGATGTCTGGCAGCAAGCCAGGCTTGATGAGTTATTGCCGACCGGTATGACGCGTGCAGAACTTATCCTGAGATTTACATTGTCCCACCCCAATGTCGACACGGTGATCGCTGGGACTTGCAACTCTAAACACCTGCAGGAAAACATTGCTAGCGCCGCTGCCGGACCACTATCGGACGATCTCTACAGCGAAATTAAACAACGCGTGATGTAATCCATAGCGTCATTCATAACGGTTCGACACGAATCTCCGTCGTGCGCTTCCCAAGGTTTCCATAACGATGGTAATTGTCCGATACACTCTGCTCTCGGACATTCCAAAGTAATTCAATGCGTCCATTCACCAATACGGGTGCATCCATCACAACCACATTATGCTCATCCAAAGCGGCACGAGTACCATCTTTCACAGCAGACGGCCGAGCGTAACGAATTCGTGAAACTTCACCTCGCGCAACTCGTTTAAGCAATTCACCATCCGTTTCCACAATTTGAGCTGCGGGTTTTTTCCAAAGCTGAGTAAAACCAATCAACACTTGTAGCAGTTCTTCATGCACGCCGGCTGCATGGCTCAACATGACTCGTGCTCCGACAGCATGTGCCGCCGCCATCCGCAGCACAATTTCATACGCTTCATCCTGATGTATTACGCGAATAACTAAATCTTCCACCGGTAAATATCGACGTATATTATCTTGCCCGATCAGATGGAAATGATCATGAACACGATTGTACTCGCGATACGCATATTCGTCATAGCTAGTCAAAGCCTGAATGATAATCTGCTTGGCGGTCGCCTTGATATCCGACCGTCTGGCTTCGAGCAAAGTCGTGCCAAACTCTGTCAACTCCTGATTGTGCATGTTCTTTAAATCTGCGGCGACATCGATGAGCGAAGTCCGAAACTTCATCAGTTGAGTAACATAGTTTGGTCCACCTGCTTTAATTCCAGCTCCAATAGACGAAGCCCCAAAACCACCAAACGGTTGCCGCAACACAATCGCACCTGTTGTCGGCCGATTCACATACAAGTTCCCCGCAAAAATATTCTCTTTCCAATATTCCTGCTCCCGATCATCTAACGTTTCAATCCCCGCCGTTAAGCCGTATCCCGTATCATTGGCTAAGGTAACTGCGTGCTCGAGTGACTCCGCTAACATCACTCCCAGTACTGGCCCAAAGAATTCAGTCTGATGGGTGAAACTGTTCGCCGTGACACCCATTTTGATTCCAGGTGAAACCAAACACCTGTTATCTTTATCAATCCGAGGTTCCAGTAACCACGATTCGCCCGCTTCCAGATCAACAAGCGCTTTATGCAAATCACCTGACGGCGGATTAATCAAAGGACCCATGCGTGATTCCAAATTCCAGGCACTATCCACAGTTAAACTCGAGGCTGCGTCGCGTAATAATTCCAAGAACGCCTCGTCTTGATACACTCCCTTTTCCAGAATCAACAATGACGTCGCAGAACACTTTTGTCCAGAATGTCCAAACGCAGAATGTATTACATGCTTGACTGCCTGTTCGCGGTCCGACAACACCGTAACGATCGTGGTGTTCTTTCCACCAGTTTCGGCTAGCAAACGAGCCCGTGGAGTCTGTTGCTGAATCATTTTTGCTGCCGCAGTACTTCCCGTGAAGATGATTGAATCGATTTTATCCGAAGCAGTTAGTTGCACTCCACCCGCAGCACCTCGACATGGTACAAATTGCAAGACTTTCTTGGACACACCTGCTTCCCAAAAACATTCACATAATCTCCTAGCCGTTAGCACCGTCTCGGATGATGGTTTCAAGATAACGGTATTTCCAGCGGCCAACCCTGCTGCAACTCCACCACACGGAATTGCTATCGGAAAATTCCAAGGCGAAATTACTAACGCTGTACCTCGTGGACGAGCTGATAAGTCCTGCATCTCTTCAATATGCACCGCCGACTTGCGGTAAAACTCGACAAAATCAACCGCTTCAGAGACTTCGGCATCAGCTTCGGGGATTAGTTTACCACCTTCGGCAAGTGCGATTTCAATCAAATCACGGCGGCTACGACGGATTTCATTAGCGACGTTATGCAGTACCGCCGAACGTTCTTTAGCTGTGGTCTTCCGCCACGACGTCTCATCGTCGGTCGCACAGTTTAGTGCTAAATCAATCGCAGATTCTTCTGCTGCAGTCCAATTTCCTACGTGCTGATTCGGTCGCGACGGATCCACAGAATTAAACATATGCGTGGTTTGGGTATCCTCCTCACCGGCAATTATTGGAGTCACAACCCGCGGTTTTGCCTGGAGGCCATCGGCAATAATTCCTTGTGCCCACTGAGCGTTATCCGGAAGCGAAAAATCCGTATCCGGCTCGTTGACTAGTTGATCCCACCGCCAATTATCTAACGTGCTTTGAAACACTTGCGTAGCTCGATTTTGCGTGCGGCGACTTGTATCAGGTAAATGCTCCATCAATTCAAATGATTCGATAAACTTCTGCCGCAACATCACCCAATTAGCCGAACCTGGTTTGAGGTGAAAAGCATACCGCAAGAAATTACTAGGACCGGTGTTTTCGTCGAGTCGTCTAACGAGATACCCAATCGCATTAATGAACTTCTCTTTTTTACAGGCTGGCGCATATAACAAGATATTATCAACATGCTCGGACATTGCACGCCGCAGGTGATTGGCCATGCCTTCGAGCATTTCAAACTGCACGCAATCCAGAACATCTCGCTCGGTCGCCAACACCATCGCATACGCTATATCAAGCAAGTTGTGGGATGCGACGCCGACGTGTACCGCACGAGCGTGCTCTGGCTGTAATGCATATTCGAGCATTCGTTTATAGTTCGCATCAGTCTGTAATTTCGTCTTAAACGGACTTTGCGGCCAACCACGTAACGATGCGGCAACGCGTTCCATTTCAAGATTCGCACCTTTAACCAGACGAACCGTTGTTGCAGCGCCTCCATTTGCAACACGTTGCAGCGCCCATTGCACCAGTTGCTTTTGCACACCAAACGAATCGGGGATGTACGTCTGTAACGCAATACCAGACCGAGCTTGCTCAAGTTCAGGAGCCGACAACGCGCGTACAAAAGCTTCAAAAGTAATGGACATATCGCGAAACTCTTCCATATCCAGATAAACCATCTTGCTTACATTCTCTTCCGTACCCTGATAAATCTCGTCTCGAGCAATCTCAAACAAACTCTGCATTCGCTTGGCTACCACTGCTATCGTGGACTCCCGGGCCAGATGGTTGATTTGAGAATACAAAGTCGAAATTTTCACTGACAAGACTTCCAGTGCCGGATTTCGTAACGCTTCCTTGTAACTCTCAATCCGCTCGAGTGACTGTTTTTCGCCGATCAGTGATTCGCCCAATAAATTCACGTTCATCCGTATCCCCTGAACACGACGATCTTCCAGATGCTTGTTCAAATATTCCGTCTCGGCCGGCAAAACAACGTTCGAGGTTTCATGTCGCATCTTCTTTTTGACCAATGGCATCGAAACACTCGGTAAGAAGCTACCAAACAGTTTGAAATTTTGTAGCATCACTTTGTCGAACGGACTAAAAAATCCAGGGATACCTTGGACATCTAAAATATGCACAAGTTGGTCGGCTGAGCGATGAAGACTGGTCGAACGAAACACCTGATCTGTCATTTGAACAAGAGTCGCACGATCAGCTGGGTTGTTCACCAGTTCGTCAAACTCTTTTTGTTGTTCTTGTTCGACAGATGTCAGTAACTTATTGGCGCGCGATTGCAGAAAAGCAGCCAAGGCAGCAGCACGCTGGATACGCGTATTTTGATCTAGTGCCTTTCCAGACTCAACACCAAATTCGTTCAATAATAGGTCTTTGATGCCAAGCGGTTCATAATTGTCTGATTGTTGTGCCATGTAAGTTCTTTCGTATACGCACGCAAACAATGTTGATTGATTTTTATCTCCAACCAATGGTACGCATGAGGGTAACACTGAGTGCCAGTTTTACAACCTATTTTTAATCACTTTGCTAATAAATTTTATCTTTTATAATGCCCGCGATTTTCCAAAACAGTAACCGTTAACATCACTCATCCTAAAATGCTATAATCCAGAAAACATCCAATCAAAACAGTCCTGCATTCCTCCACAAATAAATATATTATGTCACCCACCAATAAGCCTCAGCGACGTGAATTTCTTCAACAAACGGTCGCGGCTGCAACCATTTGGAAACTACTCCCGGATAGCCTCCAAGCAGATGAGCAATCAGATCAACCGCTGCGATTAGCGACTTTTCAATTCGACGTCACACCCCCGATGGGCCATTCGCTCTGTGGTGGGTGGATCAAGCCCGTCGAAGGCGTAACCGATAGCCTGCAAGCCATCGGGTTTGTCTTACTTGGCGCCGGCAAACCGATCGTCGTTGTTGCGGTCGACTGGACTGGAATACTCAATGAAGCACATGTCCAATGGCGGACAACACTTGCCAACGCAGCTGGTACGACTCCAGATCGAGTCGCTGTGCAATGTGTACACCAACACAACGCGCCATTCGCTTGCCTTGGTGCTGAAAAAATTGTAATGGCCGAAGGTGATCTACCCCATATCGTGGAAGTTGATTATTTCAACGATTGTCTGAAACGAGGCGCCGCTGCCGTTCGCAAGAGCCTCGGCACAGCCCAAGCAGTAACTCATGTTGGCCAAGGCGAAGCAAAAGTAGATCGGGTTGCATCGAACCGACGTATTTATCGAGATACCTACGGCATCATAAAAGCCATGCGAGGCAGCAGTTGTAAAGACCCTAAGATTCGCGCAATGACAGAAGGCATCATTGATCCCATGCTGAAGACCGTCGCTTTTTACAATGGTGACAAAAAAATTGCCGCGTGTCATTATTATGCGACACACCCTATGAGTTATTATGGTGATGGCTTAGTTTCCAGTGACTTCGTGGGTATCGCGCGAAAACAACACCAAGCAGAAGAGCCGCATTGTCATCACATTTACTTTACCGGTGCTGGCGGCAATGTTTCCGCAGGTAAATACAACGATGGGTCACACCCCGTACGTGACGTACTCGCGAAACGGATCTACGATGGTATCGCAGCGGCCGCTAAAAATATAAAGAAAAAGCCACTTACCGACATTGCTTGGCGGACTGTAGAAATGCTGCCAACCGCTCGTGACCTACTTGTCGCCGATGAACTACAAGCTCGCATCTCCGATAAATCCAATTCGACGGTCGGCCGAAATCGACCTTCGTATATGCTCAGTTGGTTACAACGACTGGAACAAAAAACCCCGATCTTACTCAGTACGTTGAATCTCGGAGATATTTCATTGCTGCACCTACCAGCTGAATCATTCATCGAATATCAACTACGGGCACAGACACTTGCGCCCGATCGTTTTGTCGCCACCGCGGCTTATGGTGACGGTGGCCCTTGGTATATTCCGATCGCACAAGAATACGCTAACGGTGGCTATGAAGTAAGCGTTGCGTTTAGTGATTCATCAATCGATGCCACGATGACCGCAGGAATCGCCAAGCTATTAGGCTAAGCACATTCAATGTTTTTGGGTTCCCGTTGTCCTTTCTACTCTCACCAAAACCAAAATGTCCAGAACAATGATTAGCCAACCGTCCACGATCATTCTAGCCCTGCTCGTTTCTTTCAGCTTGGGTTTCATTCTAATAACAAACAATCAGGCGCAACCGCCGCAAGAGCGAGTCGTCACTGCTGCGGATATGCCGCGGATCAAACATACCGACTCTGAGAATTCCCTAGCAACGTTTCAACAAGCTCGCGGATTTACATTAGAAATCGTTGCCGCTGAACCACTCGTGTCCGACCCCGTTGATGCTTGTTTCGATGAGTACGGTCGCATGTATGTTGCCG
>JAYZBF010000174.1:0-6083 GCA_036338835.1 Planctomycetota bacterium | reverse complement strand
TATCTTTTAGCAGCCGACGCATGATTTTTCCGCTACGAGTCTTTGGCAGTGCATTGGTGAATCGGATATCGTCGGGTTGAGCAAGTGCGCCTATTTCCTTTCGCACGTGCATTCGTAACTCTTGTTTCAGATCTTCGCTTGGTTCGGCGTCGATTAGTGTTACAAAAACGGCGATGGCTTGCCCTTTGAGGTCGTCCTTGCGTCCCACGGCAGCCGCTTCGGCAACCTTTTCATGGCTGACTAGGGCGCTTTCGACTTCGATCGTACTAAGTCGGTGCCCCGATACATTGATGACGTCATCAATGCGGCCCATGATCCAATAGTATCCGTCTTCATCACAGCGTGCATTGTCACCCGCGAGGTAGAGTCCGGGAAACGTGTCCCAATAAGCTTCTTGGTATCGCTCGTCATCTCCCCAAATTCCCCGTAACATACCTGGCCACGGGTGTGTTAAGACAAGCTTGCCGCCTTGATTTTCTCCTACAGCCGCGCCGGAGTCGTCGAGAATGGCTGGTAGTATACCGGGCAGCGGTTTTGTGCAGCTGCCCGGCTTCGTTGCAATAGCTCCGGGCAACGGAGACATCATGATTCCGCCGGTTTCCGTTTGCCACCACGTATCCACAATCGGACAACGCGCGCCACCGATTTTATGGTGATACCACATCCAAGCTTCCGGATTAATGCCTTCGCCTACAGTACCCAGTAATCGTAGGCTTGATAGATCATGTTTGTCGACATGGTGATCTCCCCATTTAATGAAGGCTCGGATGGCCGTGGGAGCGGTATAGAGAATCGTGATTTTGTGTTTTTCAACGAGTTCCCAGAAGCGATCTTCCTCGGGATAATTAGGAGCGCCTTCGAACATCACAATTGTCGCTCCGGCACAAAGAGGTCCGTAAGCTACATAGGTATGACCGGTGATCCAACCACAATCGGCAGTACACCAGAAAATGTCGTCGTCGCGGATGTCGAACACCCATTCGAAGGACTTCTTGGCATACAAGTTATAGCCCGCTGTGGTGTGTTTAATACCCTTTGGTTTTCCGGTAGAACCGCTTGTGTAAAGAATAAACAGAGGTGCTTCACTGTCGAGTGGAGTGGCTGGGCAATCATCGTCTACTTGTTCTAGTAAATCGTTCCACCATAGATCACGACCTTCTCGCATCTCAACCGGTGTGTCCGTACGGGCTAGGACAATACAGGTTTCCACGGTGGGTGATTTTTCAAGTGCTTCATCTACGATTTTCTTGAGTTCGAGGACATTGCCGCGGCGGTAGGCACCGTCTGCGGTGAGTTGAACTTTGGCGCTGGCGTCGTTGTTGCGGTCTGCAATGGATTCTGCAGAAAATCCAGCAAAAATGACACTGTGGACGGCTCCGATACGTGCACATGCCAGCATCGCAAATGCAAGTTCAGGGACCATGGGCATGTAGATTGAAACAACGTCCCCTTGTTCCACTCCAGCTTTCTTAAAAGCGTTGGCCAAGCGTGAAACTTCGCTGTGTAATTCACGATAAGTGAACGTGCGAACATCACCGGGCTCACCTTCCCAGATAATGGCAGTTTTATCCGCGTTGTTTTCTAGGTTGCGATCGAGACAATTGTAGGAGACGTTCGTCTTGCCACCGATAAACCATTCGGCATTGGGCACATTCCAATTCAGTGTAGTATGGAAGTCTTCAAACCAATGAAGTTCTTTGCGTGCCAAGTCTTCCCAAAAAGCAACAGGGTCAGCTTTGGCACGGTCATACAGGGCTTCATAGGCGTCGAGCGACCCAATTTCACAACCTTCTAAGAACGAATCAGTTGGGGGAAACAGGCGAGTTTCTTGCATGACTGTATCAATGGAACTGCTGGGGTTCTCATTTGTGTTTTCAGTTTCGTTTTCGCCATTGTTGTCTGACATACCAATGCTTTCGTGATTTTGGAGTTCGTATCGATTTGAATATTCAAACACAAGCTTATAGTCACGATTTTAGTTGCCAAGGAGAGTGGTTGTAAACCGGTTAGCAGGCCCTTTTGAATCGTGAATGGATACTAATTTCTACAAAGCCAGTTTTGCAGACCGAGTTTAAGGAGAATCCATAGTGAATGGATAGCCTCGCGTTTATTCAGCTTGGAGACGCCTTGCTCCCTGTCCGTAAAGATGATCGGAATCTCTGTTATTCGTGCGTTAAGTTTCTTTAGTCGCCAAAGGAACTCTTCCATGAAGGAATAGCCCTGCGACAGGAATTGCGAAAAATCCAGTTGTGATAGCAGTGCAACTCGACAACACCGATATGCTCCGCTGCAATCGCGTGGTTTGAGGCCGAGTAGCAGGCGGGCGTAAAGGTTGACTCCACGACTCATGACCCGCCGCGACCATGGCCAGCCAGTCACGCCGCCGCCGGTGATGTATCGTGAGCCGATCACACAATCAAAATCTGGAGATTCCAAGTTACCAATTGTGCCTGCCATTTTTGGCAACTGATCTGGAGGATGGCTGAAGTCCGCATCCATGGCAATCCAAAGGTCATATTTTTGTTCAATCGCAAACTGCATTCCGCGGACCGTAGCAGTGCCTAATCCTTGTTTGCTGCCTCGCTGAATCAGGTAAAACCATGGGTGCTCATTTGCCTGCATTTCACACCATTGGCCTGTGCCATCTGGGGAGCCGTCGTCAATAATTAGAATGTCGGTATTCGGTAGTGCCTGGCGGATGGCCTCGACAAGGCATTGAACGTTATCACGTTCGTTATACGTGGCAACAGCGACGAGTGTCTTGTAAAGCGGTGGCATCGGTTTACCTAGCGAGGCAAATTACGGTAATACTCAACGGTTTTGGCTATCCCAGTGAGAAAATCAACTTGACTCTCGTACTGTAGTTGACTCATTGCACGTTCAATATCGGCGCGGCTGTGTAGAATATCGCCTTTCCGCGCTGCAGCAAACATGGGCTCGATGGGCTCGAACGCTTCGCTGGTTTGTTCTTCGGGTGCGAGATGCTTGTTGATTAGGGCAACGACATCAAGCAATGAAGTACTTTCACCGTTTGCCATATTAATAGGTTCACCAGATACGATTTCTATATCCGCAGCGAGTAGATTTCCATGAACAACGTTTTCAATGTATGTAAAATCGCGGGATTGCATACCGTCTCCGAAAATCGTGGGGGTTTCGCCTCGCAGCATGGCCGTAATGAATAACGGAATCACTGCGGAATAGGGACTGGCGGGGTCTTGTCGCGGCCCGAAAACATTGAAGTACCGTAGCGTTACAGTTTCTAGTCCGTAACTGCGATAAAAGGCATGGCAGTACTGTTCGCCAGCGAGCTTTGCTGCTCCGTAGGGCGAGATCGGTGCGGGTACATGCAGTTCGGATTGCACTTTTTCGGTGGTGTTTCCATAGCAGCTACTGGACCCAGCATATATGAGTCGCCGCACACTTGCTTTATGAGCCGCTTCGAGGACCGTGAGTGTACCCGTCGCATTGATTTGATGGGTGAGCGTTGGTTCGGCAAGCGAGCGGGGGACTGATACCATTGCGGCTTGGTGGAAAACGATATCCACATCTGCAAGCAGCTCGTTTAGTAACTTAGAATCCAGGATCGATCCCTGCTGAAACTCGATGGCTGAGGCAGATTGCTGAAGGTTTTCTAAGTTACCTGAAGAAAGATCGTCGAGGACGACGACTTGGTCACCGCGCGCGACTAGGGCATCAACGATGTGCGAGCCGATGAACCCCGCACCTCCAGTTACGAGGTATTTTGTCATGCTGTTATTGTAACCTATACGTCTGACAGCATGCCAAATTCGACTGTGGACGAGGATTCGTCCGAATTGTCTTTGGTTGTCGATTCTTCCGCAGTAACCACAGGTTTAGGCGGCGGTAGCTGTTGCAGGTCAGCCCAAGCGAGCTCGACATCGTATTCTTCAATGACCTGCATCTCCCGCTGCATTCCAACGATGAGACAGCGATCGGCCAGCAGGTTGATAATCCGTGGGACGCCTTGAGTGAATTCATAGATGCGGCGTAGTGCCGCTCGGGTAAATAATTCGCTGACGCTGCGGCCAGCCTGAACAAGTTGTTCGTTAATTAATGCTTTGGTTTCCATTCGGCTAGCAGCGGCGACGTAGCAACGATGAGCGATGCGTTGGTTAAACGATGAAAGTGTGGGATCCGTCAGTAATTCTTCGATTTTCAACGTGCCTGCGAGAATTATGCAAATACGGGAATTGCCTTGGTGCACTATGTTCTGTAATGCTTGCAGTTCGCGAATGATCTCTGGGGGCATGCGATGGGCTTCGTCAGCGACAAGTAGTATTGGTTCTGGGTTTTCCACTAAATTGCAGACACGGCTAATGATCGCTGCTCGCAGTTCAGCGGTAGTTTGTTGAACCGTGCCGCCGAGGCTGAGCAAGAACTGCTCGAGGAGGTCACGCCCAGTGGCGAAGCTTGCATTGCGGAAGTGTACAATCTGGTGCGACTTGCGAAAATGTTCAACCAATAATTCGCAGACGGTTGATTTCCCTGTGCCATTTGGGCCGACGACCAAGGCTGGCCCTTCGCCACGAGAGATTACACGGCGTAGCGTCCGCAGCGACTGGCATAATTCGGTATTCGCGTAAAAACATTCTGGTGAAGGTGCAAACGCAAATGGCGTCTTATCCAGTTTGTAGAAACTTGTATACATATTAAATACGCTGGCAACTTGTATTGGTGGTTGCGGCTACCTCGTTACAATTGTGTGTTGTAGCACTATGATGGATATCGGCGTCTCAAGCCGGTTTGCTGTAGATTCGATAAACTGCCAATCCAACTTCCACTATTTCCTCTATTTTGTTGCCGGAGTACGTTAAAATAGGGAAGCGGGTGAAACAATTACGGCAAATGGCTAATTATTGTGAACCAACAGGCTGTTTTTGGTTCTCGGTGCTGATTACTATTGTTGCGTTAGGAACGGGGATGACTGCGTTGTTTAAGACAAAAGTATGTGGAATTACGTCCGTAGCGGATGCGAAAGCGTGTTGTGCTGCGGGTGTTGATGCCATCGGTTTAAACTTCTATGATGCGAGCCCACGTTGTATCACAGTTTCTCAAGCCGGTGAGATCGCCGCCGCCGTTGGACGTGAGATGCAACTGGTCGGCCTATTTGTGAACCATGCGGTTGACGAGGTTCGCGCAATCCATCGAGAGATTGATTTAAATTACGTCCAGCTTCACGGCGACGAAGATCCTAACTACCTGCGGCAACTCAAAGATCTTCCGTTGATAAAAGCGTTTAGGTGCCGTAAAAATGAAACGGCCGAGATCGTTGATTTTCTCGCTGCTTGTACGACGCTGGACGTGACGTTGCAAGCGATATTGCTTGATGCTTTTCAACCCGATCGCTATGGCGGCAGCGGGCAGCGGTTAGACTGGAAAACCCTCAAAACTAACACCCCTTCGTTTGGGGGGTACGCATGGGTGTTAGCGGGAGGAGTGGATGCGGACAATGTTGCATCCGCGATCACTTTGGCGTGTCCAACGGCAGTCGACGTTGCTAGTGGAGTGGAGTCCTCCCCAGGACAGAAGGATGTGGAGCTGGTGCAGCGATTTGTTAGGAATGCAAGTGCCGCGTTTGATAGCTTGGCGTAACGATATCGCCGGCACAATTATGTCAAGGGATTGATGACTAATCCGGCGAGTAGTTTTGGGTAGAAGTAGGTGCTCTTGGCAGGCATTCGTTCACCATGCTCACTGATGGCTTTGATATGATCGAGAGTTGCAGGCATGACGAGAGCGGCTAAGCCGAATTTGTTTGAATCTTGGTCAGCCGTTAGTTCTTCTATGACTTCCTCGACTCGATGCACATAGGTTGGTTTGGGCAGATCGACTTCACCAAGGAGCGTGTCCATGATCAGGCGGTGTAACAGGCTGACGCCGAGGCCTTGCCAGTCATTACTTTGGTTGCTTGCGATTTCCGCCATTTTTGTGCGTCCAGCGTCGTTGAGATTTGCCACGACCCAGGTGTCGTCCACTGGGCAGTAGAGCCCCAACATCCCTTGTTGGTCTTCTAGTTCGATTTGTTCCCAGACTGCTGCTGCTTGCGCGGGACCGATGCC
>JAYZBF010000173.1:0-6089 GCA_036338835.1 Planctomycetota bacterium | reverse complement strand
ACTTTACGGTTGAGTTAGCTAGTGGTTCGACAAATCCACCAAATCAAATATCAACGGCAACACAAATCGACAATTTGACGCTATCGTCAAAACAATCTTCTTGGACACTACATAGATGACGGCACAATCAACGCTTGATGACATCCGCAAAAAAGTAGAAGACCAACAACGACTCTCACTTGAGGACGGCTTGTTTCTGTATCGCAACGACACGCCATTGCAGGCGGTGGGTGAATTAGCAAATATTGTCCGTGAACGTATCAGTGGCAACGTTGCCTATTACAATATCAACACACACTTGAATCCCACCAACATCTGTGTTTACCGCTGTAACTTCTGTGCATTTCGAGCAGATTTACGAGAAGACCGTGGCTATGCGATGGGGGACGAAGAAATCCTACAGCGGGGCCAAGAAGCGACTGACAATGGTTGCACCGAAGTCCACATTGTCGGCGGATTACACCACCAAAAAGATTACGAGTGGTATTTAAATATTGTGCGTTTGTTAAACGACGCCTACCCACAACTACATCTTAAAGCGTGGACATCGGTTGAAATAAATTGGTTCGAGTTTTTAACCAAGAAGAACATTCGCCAGATTCTCGAGGACATGGTCGAAGTTGGACTGGGAAGCATGCCCGGCGGTGGAGCAGAAATTTTCCACCCAGAGATTCGCGATCAGATTTGCGAGCACAAAGCAGATACCGGAAAGTGGTTTGAAACGCACCGCACAGCTCATCAACTCGGAATCAACACTAATGCCACGATGCTCTACGGACATATTGAAAACGAGTTCCACCGCATCGACCATCTAATACGCTTGCGTGAACAACAGGATGAAACAGGTGGTTTTCAAACCTTCATACCCCTCGCGTTCCACCCCGAAAACACCGGACTATCGCACCTCAAGAAACCGTCTGCCCTATTAGACTTGAGAACGATCGCCATTTCGCGATTGATGCTCGATAACTTCCCTCATATCAAAGCGTATTGGATTATGCTCGGTATCGGAACTGCGCAAACAGCGCTGTCCTATGGTGCCGACGACCTCGATGGTACGGTCCGTCACGAACTCATCTATCATGACGCTGGAGCCACGACGCCTGAAGAAGTATCCGTTGCCAAGTTGGAAGAATTAATCCGCGAAGCCGGCCGCGAACCCATTGAACGCGATACCCTTTACAACCAAATCATCCGCGACCCAAACGACCCATCAAAATGGGAAGCCGGCGAGAAACTAGTCAGCGCACCGTAAAAGCCCAATACGATTACCCTTTTGTTACTGTTGTAAAATGCGGCTCAAGGATTCTCGAGCGATTGCGTTAGTGTCCTCGTCATCGTTGGTAATCATGGATGAGATTTTTTTAACGTGCGCTCGCGACGATGGACCTATGACGCCAAGAGTGTAGATTGCGATTTGTCGAGTCGCCAAGTTTTCACTAGCTAACGCCGCACCGAGCACATCAACCGACGGGCGTCCGATCCTAGCCAGTGCCTGAGCTGCCGCGTCACGCAAATCAGCATGTGAAGTTTCTATATGCACAGCTAAGATCGCCACCGCCGATTCACTCTTGCTACCATACTTGCCCACCAGTACTGCCGCCGTACGACAGACGTCGTCATTCTTAGACGTTTTCAGTACTTTAAGCAACAACGCGATGGCGGGCTCATGAGGAGCCAGACGAGCATAAGTTTGTAAGGCTGATCGCTGCACTTCACTTACTTGATTATTGTCAGCCGCTAGCTGCCCGACTTGCGATTCAATTGTCGGTCGATCACCTGGTAATACTGATAACAACCGAATAATGCTCACTCGGTTGCTAGTGGTTTCCGCCGTATCGGCCATTGCCTCTAACAACACAGCTTGTTGCACTGCAGCTTGTTCTGGCAACAATTGTCGGATCAACTGAATCGCAATTGACCGAACTTTACTATCTTTGTCCTGTAAACCTAAACCGACCGCGATCGATACTTGCTCAGGAAATCGCTGTGCCTGCCCAGTAAAAAACAGCATCAATCCTTGCCGTTGATAAAGCGTGCCAGCTTTCAACCAATCCGAGACACTCGCCAGAACTATCTCCCTTCGCTCGCGTAACGCATCACTAGCGGCCACGCGCTCATCATTACTACCGTTGCCAAGATTCCTTAGTAGTTCACCAATCTCGGGGTCCAGTGAAATAGATGTATCTTCGTTGGAATCGCCCGTCGTCGTTGTGGCATTCTCCTGATCGGACGAACTATTGTTGCCATTATTCTGCTCGTCTGCTGATGCAAAACTTTCGGCATCAACTTGCACACCCGCATCACTATCATCCGTGGCATCACTGCCAACGCAGCCCATTATCAACAGTATGGCCGTGATCGATCCAATGCTTATTGTGGTGTTCAAAATTCTAGACACGAACAACACCTCCATGTGTAATAGCCAAATCTGTTTACCGATCAATATCCCAGTGCATCAATTTACCGCGCGCTGCTCTCAGGGGGATTATAACAGCAAGTCTAGCGATACAATCAAGAACAACCCGATACTAATTATTGCGTTTACCTGAAAAAATGCGATATTAACTCGCCCTAAGTCATCTGGCTTCACCAAACAATGCTCGACCGTCAATAAAACAGCTACGGCAGCAACCGTTACATCATAAGTCAAACCTAGATCATCCAACTGACTAACAAACGCCAATCCCACCATCGCCACAATCATCAGCATGTGGGAAACCGCCGCGATTCTCAAAGCACCGCGTACACCAAACCGCGCAGGAATACTCTTTAGCTTCGCTTGCTTGTCAAACTCGGTGTCCTGACAAGCATAAATTATGTCGAACCCACCGACCCAAAACATCACTATCAATCCCAACACAACCGCCGGAACGATATCCAGAATATTTTGCTGCAGAATTTCCCCTCGTAGTGCAATCCATGTACAGACTGGCGCCAATAACAAACTTGCGCCCAAATAGAAATGAGCGAGTGACGTAAATCGCTTGGTGTAACTGTATAACCCCAACAATCCCAAGACTGGCAGTGACAATATAAGTGGCAGTTGATTCGGCAAAAACAACAGTGTCGCGACCACGAACATTGCACAGTTCAACACAGTGAACCACACCACACTCGACAGCGACAACTCCCCAGCGGGGATATGACGAGCAGCCGTTCTTGGATTCTCTGCATCCATCCGTCTGTCGGCAATTCGATTGAAAGCCATCGCGGCGCTGCGCGCAAAAACCATACACAATACAATTCCCAATAAATCACGTGCGGAAAACGGTGGCACAAGCCCCTGAGGATCTGGGACAGTCCAGCACATGACGGCTGACAACAGCGCAAAGGGCAGGGCAAACACTGTGTGGCTAAAGCGAATCATCTCTAGTAGTGTTTTCAGACGCGACCACATCAGATTTAAGTCTCCTAGGATTCCAGCGTATCGTCACCATCGACTATTTGATCACCCCAACGCCCCATCAGATCATTATCACAACCAAGCTGATCTAAAATTCGCGCGACCATAAAATCAACCAAGTCACTTAACTCGGTAACACCTTGATACCAACCAGGACTGGCAGGTATTACAATCGCTCCTGCTTGGGTGACGCGGCGCATGTTTTCAATGTGGACCAAAGACAAAGGAGTTTCCCGCGTGATTAACAATAACCGCCGACGTTCCTTAAGATGAACGTCCGCTGCACGTTGAATCAGATTGCTACTTGTGCCGTTGGCGATGTTTCCCAACGTCGCGCCACTACAAGGACAAATAACCATCGCCCTAGTACGATGAGAACCACTCGCCATCGGACTCATCAGATCGCGATAGTGGTAGTAGCTTATGTTCTCCAACGAAGGCAATTCAATGGGGATAAGCGCCGAACACTCGACCTGCAGCAATGCTGACAGATTCAAATCCTCCAAATCAACATCTATCTCCAATTCCTGCTTGATGACTTGCCGGCCCGCATCACTGATCGTCAACTCGACGTCGATGCCCACGAGCGCCAGCTGTTGCAACAACCGCACTGAATACACAGCACCACTTGCACCGGAAATCGCGACAACAACGGGATGAGATAGTGATGACATACGGATCACACATCCTTATTCATTTAATGGAGAGGATAATTCAGCTTCAGGTTTACTCGCAACATAGAGCGTAGCAATTCCGCCGCTCAATGAATAGTAACATGCGTCGGTGAGGCCATTGGCTACCATGCGATCGGCAAGTTCTTGACCAAAGGGAAATTTACTGACACTGTCCGGCAGATAATTGTAGGCCTGCTCATCGTTTCCAGCAAATAATTGTCCAATACGGGGCAAAATGTATTTCATATAAAACCCATAAAAACCCTTAAACGGTTGCCACGTGGGCTGGGAAAACTCAAGTACCGCAACTCGTCCTCCCGGTTGACATACTCGCATCATTTCTTGCAACCCACGATCTGTATCTGCGATATTGCGCAATCCAAATGCAACTGACACAATTTGGAACATGTCATCATCAAATGGCAAATGTTGGGCATCCGCTTCAATAAATCTAATTCGATCGTAAGATTCACGGCGACTCTTCTTCAGTTCACCAATCTGCAGCATTTCTCGAGTGAAATCTGCTGCGATAATTTCTGTAGACGGGTCCGATTTACGGCTATAGGCGAACGCTAGATCTCCGGTACCCGAGCAGATGTCGAGAATGGGAGCGGTACCTTGAGGTGCAACTTTACGTACCGTGCGCCACCGCCAATAATGGTCAACGTTCATCGACAGCAAGTGATTCATGCGGTCATATCGCGCAGCAATCTGTCCAAACATTCGCTGAACGCGTTGATTGGATTTGTCAATTTCGACTTGCTCAGTTTCGTCTCGTGCAGCCATAAACTAATTGCTTTATGCGGTGTTAATGCGTGGTACGTTTTTGTACCCGTGAACGTGGTATTCATCGTAACCCTTTAATGCATAATTGGGTATGATGTTCAACATCTAAGAATTCCAATCACGAAAATAGGCCAGTACTAAATTCCACTCTGAAATAGCTTCTATGCACACGAATGTTTTCTTACTACCAGAGTTGATCGACTCGGATACCATCGACAAATCCTGTTGCGTTATTATTGACGTTTTGCGAGCAACAACAACTATCGTCACTGCATTTACCAATGGTGCACGTTCGATCATTCCTTGCCACAGTATCGAGCAAGCCACCGAAATAGCCAAGCAACAACAAGTTCTTCGCGGGGGTGAACGTAATTGTGTCAAACCCGAGACGTTCGACTTGGGTAACTCACCTGCAGAGTATTCAAGCGATGTTGTTCAAGGCATGGACATTGCGTTCACGACCACCAATGGCACGAAAGCGATGCTCGCCTGTGCAAGAGCCGACCAGCTTTTGCTTGCCGCATTTTCGAACCTGTCGGCCATCACATCCAGCACTGCACAATACTCAACTCTCAATATCATCTGCGCCGGTACCGACGGCGAAATCACTCTCGAAGACGTTCTGCTGGCCGGTGCAATAGTGCATGCTCGCACAGAACAACCGCTGGCGGGCATTAACGACCAAGCAACACTAGCACTCAACGCTTGGGAAGAAATTATCACTAGTGATGTACCAGCGACAGCTTTATTCGATAAGATGAAGGAGAGTCGTGGTGGACGTAATTTATTGAAAGTCGACAAGGTCGCCGACATTCAATTCGCGGCCAACATCGACACGACATCCATGATTCCTACACGACACCCATCATCGCTTGTCATCACTGCCTCAAACTAGACTTTACACCACAACAAAAACCACAGCCTACACGCCGGAAAACACTTATGGTTGCCCTCGACTATATTGTCATCACTGTTTATTTTATCATCCTCGTTGTCATTGGCCTGTATTGCGCTCGTAAAAACAAGAAGCAGGAAGATTACTTTCTAGGCGGTCGCGGGTTCGGCAAACTAATGCAAACATTTGCTGCCTTCGGAGCGGGCACAGGTCCGCAAGACCCAATCAACTCGGGTAAAGCGACGTACACCAGCGGTATGAATGGCATGTGGGTTTCGATGTACTGGCTATTCGTTACCCCGTTCTATTGGATCACCGCGGTTTGGTA
>JAYZBF010000172.1:0-5794 GCA_036338835.1 Planctomycetota bacterium | reverse complement strand
CTCGAAAATCATCGCTTTGTATGGAATATTGTTCTTCCACTGTCCCAAAGTCTGTAAACACAACGCCTCGAAGCATATCGTCGGCAGTGAAGGGAAACATATATTGAACACTACCCAGAAATCGCATATGGCCACCAGTCTGCACACCGCCGGTCACAGGTGATGCTCCACGATAACGAAAACCACGAATCGTTTGGTAACCACCTGCGAAATAGTGATCGTAAATCGGAGTGTTTTCGCCGGTTAGGTCTAATTGCAAGGCCCACGACAACACATGCCGCCCAGATCCGTCTGCCCGTTCTCTAATGAGGTTGTACTTTCGATACTCAATCGATCCCCGAGTATAATCAAAACTGCCGACGACTTGTTCCACGCTTGTCGAAAAATAATGTCCTTCGGTTGCCAGGAACGGAGTGTCACGAGTATCGTGTTTCAAACCCAGTCGGAAACCGACAAGATTGTTGTCTCCCAAGGCTTCGTCGAGAGCGGGCACTCCAAGTGTACTGGGGTTGTCGACACCGACCTGTTCAATACGCAATGCAGCATTTATGGAAAGATCTGCTGTCAGGCGGTAACCAAAGGAAAAGCGACCGCCGACTCTATTCTCATTCCAATCTTGGTAAATGCGGTCGTACATGAACGCGCTGGTGTTGAAACTGACATTCGTGTTATTGAAGTAGGGATTGGAGTATTGAAGCATATAGCGAGACCAGTTTTGGCCGGGCATCGCTTCCAAGCGAAAGCCTTGACCGCCACCTCGAAATGCACGACCTTCAATAAAGTCATCCCAATTGCGTGGAACGGCTTCATAATCAAAATTACGTTCATCAATGACGATAGTACCGGTAACGCCGGCATCCGAGTTTACTCCGACACCAAATACGAATCGGCCCGTACGTCCCTCCTCTACAAAAACATCAAACGGAACGGAATTAAGATTGGCATTTGGATCGAATAACGGACTGACGGAGTCATCATTGGGTGCTAATGGTGATTGTTGTAAAGACGCTTGTGTGACGCTTGAAGACTGATCATCAATCCGTAACACTTGGCTTGGATTGCCCAATTCTACAAAATCGGCAGATGCGACACCATTGGAAGTAGACGTATTGTCGGCTGCTGCGTTGGTTTGTGGGGTGGGACTTTGGCCTCGAATGACAACGGTGTTCTCTTGGTCTGTATTCGTTGTAGAAGACGACCCGGATGATCGTGAAGCGGATGTAGTTGGCCGTAGTGTATTAACTTTGGCATCGTCGAACACCGGTTCGATCCGAAAATCGTCATCTTCGGACTCAGCAGGTGTGGGTTGACCGTCGAGCAAACTAGCTGGATTACCAACTTGGCCTGCAGAATTGGAAATGGTACACCCAAGCAGACTTAAGAGGAGCCCTATACCAAGGGCATGGCAGTAGGTCTGCTTGTATGAGGAAGAAATAGTTCGTTGCATTTGCGAGCCTATGAAATGACCGATTGCTTACCGCAAAGGGAATGCGGAAGTGCGATTTATGGGATTATTGTTTGGTATTGCTGTACGTGGGCTTTGGCCACGAATTGTGTGGGCGGTTTTTGGTTGTTGTTGGTCAGGAGTCGGGCCATTGCTAAGCATGGCGTCGACGGCATCGGTACGGATGACAATGGAAGGAGGCGTACCTAGGCTCGGATCTGAGTTAAACAGGCTGCTAAATCGCAATCGTCGCTCACTCGCTTTAACTTCTCGATTGTTTGCTAAATAACCGGGGATGAGTGAGAGTCGGTTGAGGACGACCGCATTTTTGGTGTGTGGGTTGAGTCCACTAATATGGGCGTCAATACGACCAACTTTAAACTGATCCCCTTCGACTATTTGAAAAACGACATCCAATTCTCCGGGGACTTCCTTGAATCGGATATCGGGAGTAACCGTTGAATAGATAAAGCCGAGTTTTCCGTATAGTTCTTTTAGTGAATCCAGCACGGTGGACAGTTCACCCCGATTGAAATAGTCGCCATTTTGAATTGTTAGTAGCGGTTGCACAGTCGTAGAGGATACTCGGTTGTTACCCTGGATCGATATTGAACCAATCCGGTAGCGAGGGCCTTCGTTAACGATAAACCGAAGTGTTACCCAGTGCCCTGATTCATCGTATTCGATTTGCCGCCCTGCGGTTGCTTGAAAGTAACCGAGGTTGCGGTAATAGCTAATCAACTGTTGTACGTCGGCATCGATAGCCTTCGGTATATAGTCTCCGCCGTAGAGCCAATTGGTAAGTTTGTCTTTAGCCTGTAACTGCGTTTTTAAGCGAGCGTCGGTTGCCAATCGCGGGTCATTCCCAACAACTTCGATTTTGGCGATCTTTTCACGAGGTCCTTCGTCGATGTAAAAAACGACGTTTCGTTGGTCTGGCTTGTTACCTTCGAGGATCGTAACGTGGGCTTTGGGGTGCCCTTTTTCGTGGTATAGTTCTTCAATTTTGCGTTTTGCATCTTCGATCGCGAAAATATCTAAGGCATCACCACCACGTAAATCGGATTGTTTGGTGAGCTTATTGTCGAGAAACATTCTATTTCCGATAAAGCGGACCGTATTGATCGTTGGGCGCTCAAAAATCTCAAACGTAAGTTGAACGCCTTGGGCGGATGTCTTAGTTAGCAAACGTACATCGCGAATAAGTCCTGTACGGTACAGTCGCCGTACATCTTCTTTAATGATGGCGGAATCGAACGAACGATCGATGCGGGTCTTGATAGTCCCATACAGTTTTTCTGCGGTTAAAAATCGATTCCCTTTGAATTCAACGGAAATTACCGGCATCCCTTGGAATTCTGGGTGGGAATTGGGTTGATTGACGATTGTGGACAAGGATTGCGCCTCGGGAGTTGATGACGCACTGGGCACTGTTCGCTGATTGAGTGGACTGTTTGCCGAGGGAAATATAGGGGGATTTTGAGCGTACAGTGGCGATGGTGAACTGCAAAGAAATAATGCCACGCTAATGGCACTGAAAGTGATTAAGTGTTTGACAGATGTAGTTTGATGCATAGGTATCAGTCCATTCGCAGACCATACGAAAACGACTTGCCATTATTCGCGGATGTATATGAATTTGTTTGCAGCAAACGTACATGCTATCGATTTGATTACATGCAGAAATAGGCTGCAAAGATGGGAGAAAAATACAATATTCCCTCTTTTGGGGCAATACGTATTTACAGAGCCACATCCTCCCAGGTTTGCGAATTGGAGATATTTTGGGGATTCGACAGCGCGAATTCTTAGAAAGGGTCGCCAACTGCTGCGGCGTTGAAGTCATCGAATGCTTGCAAGCGTTCAGGTGCTTTATCGACGAAGAGGGTGAAGTCTTTTTGCCACAGCATTTCGATCTCCCCAGTTGGACCGTTACGCTGTTTGGCGATAATGATTTCCGCTTGGCCCGCATATTGTTCCGCGTCATCACCGCGCTGATAATATTCTTCACGGTGAATAAACATCACGACATCTGCATCTTGTTCGATCGCACCAGATTCACGCAAATGGCTTAGTTTCGGTCGATGGTCGCCGGTGCCTTCCGTTTGACGGTTCAATTGCGATAGGCACAGCACGGGGACCGACAGGTCACGTGCGAGCCCTTTGAGTCGGCGAGCCATTTTCGCGACTTGTTCTTGCCGTGGATCGCGTGGATTATCGGGTTCGATAAGTTGTAGATAGTCGACGACGATCAGTCCGAGTTTACCTTCGCGACGGCGGATTCGCCGAGCGGACGCCGCTATTTCGCTGACGGTACGACTTGGCGCATCGTCAACATATAGTGGAGCATTGCTCATCTCACCGGCTTTTTCTATCAGTTGCTTTCTTTCGTCATTACCAATATTCCCATTTCGCAGTTTCTGACCATTAACTTTAGCAGCGCTACACAACAATCGGTCGCATAATTCCAATTTGGACATTTCCAAACTAACGAACAATACGGGATGCTCGCTACGCATGGCGACATTTTCAGTGATGTTCATCGCCAAAGCAGTTTTTCCCATACTTGGGCGAGCTGCTAGGATAATTAATTCGTTTGCGTGTAAGCCGCCGGTGATATTGTCAAGGTCTCGGAAATGGGTTGCTACGGCATCGTCGGAATAATTGCCACTCATCCGAGCGTTCATGCGATCCATTGCTTCATGCAAAATATCATTCAACGGCGATACGGTATTATGACCTCGGTCATCGACAATACCGAATATTTTTTGTTCTGCTTGGCTGAGCAAGTTACGCGAATCGTTGTTTTGATCGTAAGCGTCTTTTAATATTTCTGTGCTCACATCGATGAGTGAACGATAGGTTGATTTTTCGCGAACGATTTCCGCGTAATAAACAGCGTGCGCGGCATTGGGGACAGCCTTTCCTATTTCAGCAAGGAATCCGGCGCCGCCAATTAGTTCGTATAGTCCTGCGGTTTTTAAGCGATCAACGAGCAACATCGTATCGATTTTTTGACCATCGTCGTGCATGTCCTTCATCGTTTGATAGAGTTTTTGATGGGCTTCATCAAAATAATCTTCCGCACGTATTATCAAAATGACCTCGTCGATCACGTCCGGCATCAGCAGGATACTGCCGAGGACTCCCTTTTCCGCATTGAGATCATAGGGCGGTTGACGTTCAAGAAAATCGGCAGTGGTGGATAATTTGCCGTTAGCGCGTTGGTCGGGAACTTTTGCCATTAAGTCGCAGTGATCCAAACGAAAAGGTGTCATTTTCAGCGAGTGTGATAAGTAAGCCGTTATTGTACACGGCATCGCTGATTAATGCATTGGTTTGAAGTCCCAGCTAAGCAAAAAAGCTCGACCGATTTGTCGGTAGAGCTTTTGGGGTGTCAGGAACAAGTTGGGCACTGAATTGAGCGGAGATCATCCTCCAGTTGGCGGGACAACCCACACCTTCAATTCAACATCGTCAACGTCTTGGTGTAAGTTCACTTGGACGGTGAACAGTCCGTGTTCTTTAATCTGCCCATCGATGATGACGTTTTCGCTGTTGATGGCGTAGCTTTTGCCACGTAAATGATCAACGATGTCGTTAACGCCGACGCTACCGTAAAGAACGCCGTCTTCGTTGGCTTTGGATTCAATCGTAACACTTTCTTCGGCGAGCTTAGCAGCGATTTCGCGGCGGCCAGCCAAGCGAGCTTGAGCTTGTGCTTGAATTTTGGCGCGATGTTTTTCAACCATTCGCTTATGGTGTTCCGAGGCAATCGTGGCCATGGCATTTGGAATCAAATAGTTATTTGCAAATCCAGGTTTCACTTCGACAATGTCACCGGCGTGCCCGAGGTTATCGACAGACTGAATTAACAGCAGTTCGATTCCCCCGTTGGGACCTTTGGGTAGTCGTTTGTAAGATCGTTTTGTATCGGGGCTTCTAGGCATTTTCCGAGTCACTTAATGAAAGAGAGTTAGATTGAAATTCGTTTGTATCTGAACGTTAAAAAGGGATATCATCATCTACAGGAGGCGGTGATGCTGGTGGGTTATCCATGGGCGCTGGTTCTGACTGAAATTGCTGTGTTCCTTGATTGCCTTGAGACTGCTGTTGAAATGATTGAGCTGGAGGTGCCGAGTTGGAATCTTGGAAGTTTCCGCCACTACCACCGCCTCCACCACGGTTTTCACCTCGTGGAAGCATTTGCATGCGTTCACCAGTCACTCGCAGTTTACTTCGTTTTTGTCCCGTCTGTTTGTCGTCCCACTGGTCAAGTCTCAGTCGTCCTTCAATTAGGACTCCGGAACCCTTACGGAGGTACTCGTTACATACTTCAGCGGTTCGTCC
>JAYZBF010000171.1:0-9948 GCA_036338835.1 Planctomycetota bacterium | reverse complement strand
ATAAACCAAGTACCTGAGGCGTTGGGGTCAAGACGCCAGCGGTAGAATCCGGCATTGGGAATGGCCGTAGAGATTTCTTGCCAAGGTCCCTGTTGTGACTGACTGCATTGCAGGCGAATAGGCCGGTCTGAGAAATTGTCGTCGGTCGCTTCCCACTTTATCAAGATTTCTGGGAAACCGGATTCCACGGTCCGCTCAATATCACCAAGTCGCAACTGTGGTTTCACTCGATCAATTCTTATCCATATATCAGCGACCGAGTCGGCAGTCGGTCGGTTCTTGCCATTGTCGTCGGTGATGATCGTGATAAATCCGATCGTACCATCACGCTGTATCTCGACATCTAGCGGACTCTGGCCATCTTGATCAATACCCCACATTCCCCAAGTGTTTCCGCCGTCCTCAGTTGCCCATAGCTGGACCTGTGTCGTTTTTGTGGCGGCATTAGAAAGTGCGTAATCGAGCTTGAATCGCGTACGGTTCGTCTGATGTACAGTTGCCTCTGCTGGCGGTCCATTGATAATTGGTTTGGCTGTAGTGACCACTGCGTCGGACTGTGCCGGAGCGGGGTTCGCGGGATCGTTGGCGACTGCCGGTGGTCTAGGCTGGTTGTCGGCTGGCCAGTTGATAGCGTCTTGGTGTGGCGCTGCACGCGTGTAAGGGTTTCGCAGCGGCTCGTATGATTTGGGCCGCTGTTGTGAAGTCGGAGGGAAATAGATTCGTCGTTCGGCAATCGCCAAATTCCCGGCACCGTCTAACACCTTGATGCGGACCAACGCCATGCGTGTCACTTTCGTCGGTTGCCAACGTCCCGCCAAATCTATCACTCCTGCTAACGCTATGGTCGGGCGCTCCAACAGTGGAAAAGATTGCCAAGGTGAGTTTGGCGTGGGTTGAATTTCTACGGCGACTTTTTCTGCTATCAGTGTGGCATCTCGTACTTCACACTCCAGAGTGATTTCACCAGCAGGTGTAAGGTTGGTGTGGAGCTCGATGGCTGGCTGTTGAGTGTCTACAAAAACACGCATTTGAGGATGCAAATTTGTAGGTGTTGTTGTTGACTGTTGGATGCGTGAGCAGAACCAATATTCACCGTCACGTTGGGCCTGAAACCGGAATGCCTTTTTCTCAGATCCTTGAATCGCTACTGTACGCCAGCTGTTGCCGAAGTTCTTTGACACGAATAGAACAATTTTGTCAGTCGATTGTTGCAGTGTATATGGGATCGAGAACTGCGGGGTACGAGTTGTATACAGTTTGGCTACTGGAACTTTATTTACTTCAGTATCAACGGTCGATTGAGCGGATAGGCATGTGACCACGGGCGCAGCACAGAGCAGGATAGCTGCTACAAGAAGATGTTTTGTTGTCGAACACGTCACGATCTTTTGTCCTAGTGCGCACGATGTACTCTATCTAGGATATCGGAGGTTTAAGACGCAAATCTGCATGAAAATCGGCCACTAATTTGGCCACTAGCGAGTGCGAATGCCTAAAGTTGGGCGCGTGTGTCTTTTACGATTTGCACGTATTGCCGCGCTAGAGCTTCAATTGAAGCAAAATCTCGTTCGTCGACTGCCGCTTGTGATACGAGTGCTCCGCCGACGCCTAAGGCGACCGCACCGGCACGTAGGAAATCTGCCGCCGTGTTAAGGTCCACACCGCCTGTGGGCATGAAACGACATTGTGGCAATGGTCCGCGTAACGCTTTAAGATGAGCGGGGCCGCCAATGTCCGCGGGGAATACTTTGAGGATATCAGCACCTGCTTCCCAAGCGGTGACCGCTTCGGTTGGAGTGAAGATGCCTGGCGTTATTACCGTGTCGTATCGGCGACATAGTTTGATAACCTCAACGTCTGTCGATGGCGATACAATAAACTCCGCGCCCGCAAGGATTGCTGCGCGAGCTGTTTCCGTATCTAAAACGGTGCCAGCGCCTAACAAAACCTTAGCCCCAATTCTACGTTTAACTTCTTTGATGACCTCGATCGCATTAGGGACGGTGAATGTCACTTCCATGACATCGACTCCGCCAGCCAGCAGTGCTTCCGCTACGTCAGCCAGCAGTTCACCGGAGTCAGCGCGAATTACCGCGACAATACCGTTGTCCATCATTCTCGTGAGATTATCGTGGGCACTCATCGTTGGGTTCTCGTATAGGTGTTAAGGGTGGAGTTGGCGTTAGCGTTATGCACTTTTCTTAACAGGTTTGTTGGTGTCGAAGATTGGTTTTGTACCAGACACTACTTCTTGGTCAATCGTATATGCGCCACTTCCTTTTCGATCGGGCAATTCATACATGATATCAAGCATTACTTCTTCTGTAATGGACCGCAAGCCACGAGCACCAGTCCCTTTATCGATCGCTCGGCGAGCGATCGCGAGGATGGCATCATCGGTGAACTTGAGTTCACAATCTTCCATCCTGAAAAGACTCTCGTATTGACGCAACAAAGCGTTTTTGGGTTCAGTCAATACTCGCTTTAACCCAGCTTCATCAAGTGGTGACAATGATGTTACGACGGGCAAGCGGCCAATTAACTCAGGGATGAGACCAAACTCAAGGATGTCATCAGATCGTACTTGCAATAACAACTCTGCGACATCGGCTTCTTCGCGATATCCAACTTGCTGGCCAAACCCTAGTGTTTGATTGCCGAGTCGCTTACGGACGATGTTATCAACACCGACAAATGTCCCACCACATATGAACAGAATATTAGACGTATCAATCGGAATGTATTGTTGCTCGGGGTGCTTTCGGCCACCTTGGGGTGGTACGTTGCAGATCGTACCTTCGAGCATTTTTAGCAGTGCTTGTTGTACGCCTTCACCAGACACGTCACGAGTGATCGAAACGTTCTGTGAGGTCTTGCCGATTTTATCGAGCTCGTCAATGTAGATGATTCCGCGCTGAGCTGATTCGACATCAAAGTCCGCAGCATGCAACAACTTCAACAACAGGTTCTCGACGTCCTCGCCGACGTAGCCAGATTCGGTTAACGTCGTCGCATCGCCAATTGCAAAAGGTACGTTAAGAACTCGTGCCAATGTGCGTGCGAGCAATGTTTTACCGGATCCAGTTGGACCAACCATGAGGATGTTCGATTTTTCGATTTCGACTTCCTCGTCAGACCATTCGTGGTTCAATCGCTTGTAGTGATTGTGTACGGCAACCGCAAGTACTTTCTTGGCTTGGTCTTGCCCAATCACGTATTCATCCATCTTGCCCGAGATTTCTCGAGGTGAGGGAATGTCGGTGATCATGTGGTCGTCGCTAGATTTACGACGGTTCTCGGAATCGATAATCGACGAACATAGCTCGACACATTCGCTACAGATATAGACATCGCCAGGCCCCTCAACTAGGGGACCAACGTCACGATAGCTTTTGCGACAGAATGAACAGAATGCGTTTTTCTTGGAAGGAGATCCAACTTTGTGGTCTCCTCCGTCTTTACCGGATGACATGACGACTCCTTGTACACTTGCATTGATTCCGCCCAAAACGATGTTCGGGTGATCGCAAGCGATGGGGCTTAAGGTGTATGTCCGTAATGATTGCTGTTTAGCAGAAAAATACGGAATACTTGTGGTCAACTACCATCCATGACTTATTGACGCGTATCTATTATATATACATTATGCATTGCAGTACTGATCTTCCCGACCAGTGCGTGTCATATGAGTGTCGCATGAAGGCACATCAATAACTATCTAATGATGATAGTAATCGCTGTAACTTGACTAACCCGAACAGTTGGCATTAACCGTCGGATTCGTCCTCTGAGGGAGGTTGATCTTCGGGTTGCGACTGCTGGAGTTCGAGTTGTTGTTCCAACACTGTTTCTATAGTTCGGAATTCTTTGTCCGAAATGTCACCCTGGGAATGAATTTCTTGGAAATTGTCTAGGTGTTCCTCGGGGCCTGGTATGTCTTGATCGATGCGATCCCGATAATTGGTCACAACGTAGTAGGCGATGGTAGTTAGGATTGCCAGAACCGTTACACCTAGTACAGCCCGCGCGGCTGGAGTTTCGAGTATTTCCATGGTTATACCTATCTCAATCGTGAAAGCGAATAATCCGCATATATTGTATTATCGACGTGCCACCGTAGATTTCAAGCGTTAGCATGCAATACGAAGTAAAACGGACGTCAGTGGGTTTATGGTTGTCTCGGCGTTGGGTTAAGCCATGTCTAATAGTACTTGGATTCCACGATCGAGCGTTACGTCGCTGGCGGCATAGGAAACTCGGAAGTGGCTGTCATGATTACTAAAAATGTTGCCCGGTATGAGCAATAGATTATGTTCGATCGCTCGAGTCGTAAAATCAGTTGCGGTACCGCTGGGAACTTTCGGAAATACGTAAAACGCACCACCAGGAGTTTCAATTTCATACTTGGCACTTAATGCTGTGACAATTCTATCGCGTTTACTTCGGTATTGGTCAACATGCTCACCAATACCAGTATCAATCGCCGTCAAGCCAGCCCACTGCACAGGTTGCGGTGCACAGACAAAGCTATATTGCTGTATCTTGATCATTGCATCAATGACCTCTTGTGGGCCATGTGCGACTCCTAAACGCCACCCAGTCATCGCGTGACTTTTAGAGAAACCATCGATGACAATTGTTGCCGGATTGAATTCTGCGGGGCTAACAAACTTGTCGTCGTAAGTGAACTCGCGGTATATTTCATCGGATATCAGAGCGATATTATGTTGCTCGCAAAGACGCGCTAGGCCAGCCACTTCTTCCTGAGTAGCAACACATCCTGTTGGATTGGACGGACTGTTTAGCAACATAAGTTTAGTTCGGTCAGTGATCGCCGCTTCAACTCGCTCAAGATCAATGTGAAAGTGAGGATAGGTATCGATTAAGATCGGCACTCCGCCGACGAGTTGTACCAGCGGTTCGTACATCACGAAAAATGGATCAAACAAAATGACTTCGTCACCGGGATTCACCAGTGCTTGCATCGCCAAAACCAGTCCACCGCTGGTACCGCTGCTAACGAAAGCTTTACGGTCGTCATGTGGATATGTGGCATCAATTGCTGCTTGAAGTTTTTCCCGTAGCGCTGGGAGTCCTTGTGTTGGCGTATAACCATTATGTCCTGAATTGATGGCATCGATACAAGCTTGTTTCACTGCCGCAGGAACTTCAAAATCTGGTTGGCCAATGGACAGATTGATCGGGTCTTTGAGCGAGCGAGCTAAATCAAACACTTTGCGAATACCGCTACTGTCGATGGCGAGGCTGCGTTGAGAAATCCAAGGTATCATAGGTGTCTGTGTCTTGGTTATTTAGTGGTCGTAATCAAAAGCCGAGGTTGATTCCAGTTCATGTGTCGAGCGCTGTCGGTGGTATGCTTGAATTCGTCATCGTCAACATCATACAGAAACAGCGGGGTTTGACTTGCCACGGAGAGTGCGATTTGAGGTATATCACAAATGCGACTGACGTTGAAGAAATAAGGGCCCTCTCTGTGTGTGCTCGGTAATTGTGTGAGATGTAATTCCGCAACGTCGTTTTGAAACAAGGTAGCATACAGTGATACACCGGCCATACGTCCTGTTGCGTGCAGTGTTGTTCTGGTTTCCTTGTTAAATCCAGTGACCTGGGTTATGGCTTGAGTGGCTTGCCGCACGTCCCAAACTTGCATCGATTCTAACGATTCGCCTAATAAATAGAAACGGCGTTGATGTTGGACTTGCTTTTTAACAGATTGGTCCCAAATCGTCGGTCCGACTCCTCGCGGAGCGACGTAAGCCATCATCACCGAATTTTTCAATAAACGTTGCTGTAGTTTTTCGAAGTGATCTTGCGACGACGCATCCTGCTCTACGAAATGTTCGCCACGTAACGCGTCTCGATCACCAAAGGCATCTCGATACAACGAGAGAAAATCGTTCCAGCCATCTTGGTTCAATACGCTGAGCTCACAAGTTTTGGCTTGAGTCAGTTTTTTGTCATGTACAACATAGAGATTCAGTGGGATCGCCGCTTGGCTTTGATAGACATAGACGGACATAACCAATCCTTCGGCATATGAATCGGAGACGCGCTGAGGTTGCAAGGTGGCAGAGTTTTTTGGCCAAGCAGCAAAGCTCTTTTCAAGCAACGAATGTTTAAGCGACTTGGTTATCTGTGCTAACTCCTTTTGAGAGGTTACCACTTCGGGAGCAACTGCAGTTGGTACAAAAGATTCTGATATCTCCGTGTTCACTTGGTCGGTTGGAAGTTTGTCGAAGACTTTGAGATCCGTTGGATCAAACAATTTATCGGCTTGGTTTCGTAGTAAGTCAGTTTGTCCGTCTTTGAGGTAGTAATTGAACCAGCGAAACGCGTGCACCCGCAGTTCTTGTGTGTCTTTATGAGGTCCGGATGTAATGTGTAATGAAAATTTGTCACTTGCGTCTAGCAGGTCGTAGACTTGCGATACTTTCCGAAACGTCCGGTAGACACCATCAAGGGGAAAGATGCGATCGTTGTCGGTGTTACTGAGCAACAGTGGACGAGGGGCTACTAGTGCAGCAACCATCGGGTAGTCCCATTGATAAGTGTTTACCATAAACATGCAGTCACAATGGCCTTCAACTGTGCCATCGACTACGTGATTACGTAAGTCGGTTGTGCCCGCTACCGGTACCGCTACTTTGATCCGCTCGTCCAGTGCAGCGATCCACCAACTATACGCCCCGCCGCCACTACGACCCGTGACACCTAAACGGTCACCGTCGACTTCCGGTCGCGATTGCAAATAATCTAACGCGCGGATGCAATTCCAGGCTTCTACTCCAGCAGGCGTGTAACCACGGTTTAACCACCACCATTTATCGTAGCGATAGGTCCCGTGGTGTATTCCCTCGATTTCGCCGAGTTGAAGCGTGTCAATGGTCAGGCAAACATATCCATTGCGAGCGAACCACGCGCCGTGATGTTGGTAATGCGCTTTGGCACCGTAGGACACTCCGTTAATCTTGACTTGACCGTGACCACACACATATAGAATCGCCGGCAATTTGTTGTCAATTTCATGGGGTACATAAAGATTGCCTGTCACATAAAGACCGGGTCGTGACTGAAAGTGTATTTTTTCCACTCGGAACGATTCATGTTTCGTCGTGCCGGTAATGACTGCATTGAGTGGCGTCTTTTTGGGGAAGGGATTGAGCCCCAGCATATCTTTAAGTTGGGTCAGGTGTTTTTCACGTTGTGTGAGCCAATCTTCCTTTGTTTCAATGCCTGCTAGCCAACGGTCTTCGATCGCAGACGTTTGTTGCGCAAAGTATTTGGCAATCATGGTATCACCACGGGACGTGTTGAGAGCTGGATCTTGGGCGGAGGCCGGTGAAGAAGCCGTAAAGTATAACAGCGTCAGGCATATGAACGTGCGCATCATATCAATCCCAAATATCAGATAATGTTTAGTACAATTACCTGCATTGTAATCAATTTGGGAGCGGCTAAACAGAGATGGCGTACTAGAGGCTTATCGTACGCGGCAGCGGAATGTGATACTGCCAGCTTCGCCGACGGCGATAGGCTCAGTGATTTCCCAGCGGAGAATCAATGAATCTTTCACGGTATCATTAGCGAAGAATTTGCCGGCAACATCGCACGATTGTGTATCTTCGATATAGACCAGACGTCGACTGAGGTGATCAACAATGGTTACATTACTGACGGGTTGGTCTCCGACGTTTTTGAACGCGATCATAAATTCGAGTTCATCCCCCGGAAGTGCGGATAAGCTCGACGAAGTCTTCTTGATTTCTAAGCGGCTTTTACCTTCAGCAATCTCATAATGAAAGGTCGATTGCATTTGGTTTTGCCCAGTAACTTTGTAGGGCATGAAGTCTTTGACATAGACTTTGACAGTTTCTTCGTCTGTCGCGGTGATGGCCGTTGTGTTTTGCAGGCTCAAGCGGGCTTCTTGTGAGTTTTTGATGCGTACCCGAGTATTGAGCAGTAATCCGTTTTCGGGTTTTTGACGTTGACTGCCTTCGAGGCTGGCAATTCGATACTCAACATCGCGAGCTTTAGATTCGTCCCGATACAATCCTGTTCTACGGTTGCTGATATTTCGCCCTGCTTGTTCACGTTGCAAAATCTGCTCGCTACCAAGATTCTCTTGGGAGGCGGCAATTTTCAAGGGATTATCCACTCCTGACGCGTGATCTCGATACAGGTATTGCGAGGCGCCGCCGATATGACGCACGGATGAAAATCGAGGGGCGTATATCGGGATCAGGTTTGTCGGTTGAATGGCGATTTTTCCGTCGCCAGTGTGGTAATGGACGATCGTGTCCTCTTCGTCGAGGTTATGGATGCTGCTGTCCGGTGCTACGTTGACTTGCTGCCGAGAGTCTCCGCCCTGATAGACATATTCGTCTTCGGGCCAAGGCTGTGAGATTTGTGGTGGCGACCAATTAGCGGGGTAGGGTGCGCCTGGGTGAACAATTGAAGTCGGGCCTCCAGTTTCGGCCGATAGAGGGATGCGGGCGATTGGCCCGGTTTTAACAGGGGCCGAAGGATTTGCTGCAACTGGAGGTTGCTGAAAGCTGATTTGCCGAAGCGGACTGTTTGTTTGTGCTGCTGGATTGATGGTGGGTGATTGCGAGTCACCTGGAGAAATATCGGAAATTTGCACCGTTGCGGGGGGGCGGATTTGTTGCTGTGGAAGGTTGCAAGCGGTTAAGCAGACAACCAGAGTAGCGAGTACAGCAAACCGTAATTGCAGTCTGTGAGTTTTTGAGAGCATGATTGAATCAACGGGGGATGGAATAGGATACGGGTCGTGCAGCTGTAGGGGGTGAGGGAGCGACATTGGGAGGTCTATTCGCTGGGAATCCGACTGAAGTGTTGGCTGCCGGTAGTAACGGAGTGGCAATGATCTGGATGGGAGGCGAGGAAAACATAAACCTGCCAGTTTGTGCATTGAGCTGGGGCGACCGTGATCCGATACGCAATATCGCGACAGGGCGACCGAGTTTGTCAGCAACGTGTAGTGGGTCTTCGGTGTAGCGAATATCCAATGTGCGTTGTCGACCGATAGGTTCATCCACTGGAATCGGGTTTGTCGGATCTTCGAGATAGATCACCCGCGTCACGAACAAACCTTGTGTAGCCATCTTGATTTCTCGGAGTGAGAGTTGAATTGGAATGGCAAATTTTGCTTCCAAGCCACGAGGCGGGTAAATGCGATTGACGACTTCGATACTTGGGAATACTTCAATGCCCTCTTGACCGGGAATATTCGTTACCTTCATGCGGTAGACAGCACCAATGAGCATGCCGGCTTTAGTTGGCGCTAGAAGCGACGGTCCAAATTGGCCGTTTGCTACAAAG
The DNA here is from genome assembly GCA_036338835.1 of Planctomycetota bacterium. Classification (GTDB taxonomy): domain Bacteria; phylum Planctomycetota; class Planctomycetia; order Pirellulales; family Pirellulaceae; genus UBA721. Next base: position 588 of record JAYZBF010000171.1, on the reverse strand, counting down.
GCGATTTGGGTGCCTTGGGGCGCTCGAATTTCGATTGGTTGGAAATAGCCTGGAATCGGTCCGCCTCGTAACAGCATTCCTTGGCCGATTTGACCAGGTGGATGTAAACCGGAGTCGCGAAAATGTAGGTCGCGCACTGAAGATGGCTCTTGAGCAATCGTGGGCATCGCGGACACGGTGGTGATGCAAATTAATGCTACGTACAGCAGCGGGCTTAGTTTGAGGTTTTGCAGAAGTCGTTTCATGGGTAAGGCGAAAATGGGGGCTTAGGGGGTAACGAGTTTGCAACGTGTCTTTAAGCTAGGCAAACCCACTGCTGAATTATCAACAGTGGGCGGGCCTATAAATCTGCGTGTTGGAAATTTGCTTACGGAATCATTTGATTACGTACTGCACTTGGTTGAATATTTCGTGCGGTCGGTGTGAAGCTGTGTTCGCGGATGCGAACTTCACTAACCGGTTTGGGATAACTGTAACCCGGTACTTGTCGCATGTGCACATTGAAGTCATTAACAGGTGCTGGCATGTTGACTTTGGTGTGGTTATGAATCGTATAGCTTTTTAGACCTGCAGGTCCGCCAAGAGGTA
>JAYZBF010000170.1:0-17323 GCA_036338835.1 Planctomycetota bacterium | reverse complement strand
TTGCGATCTGCTGCTCAACGCGATCGATCTCTCGGGCAATGAGCATTGTGCGATATAGTGTAAGCAGTTTATTGCGGTTCATCTTGCTCACCGATACTCGAAAAGGAACATGTTCAAAGAATCGCTTCTTTGAAACTGTTCAAATTTTAACGAATAGCACTGTATTAATGCACTACGAATATCGGTAAATCAACGTGCAATCCTAGAATGCGCCCATTTTTTTGGGCAATGGTACAGTTGGCAGAAGAGAGGCTAGGGTGGTCGCCGCGCCTTTGCAGGTTCTATTTGATATCCAGCAAACTGGCTGCTTCTGTGAGCAAGAAATCGGTGTCCATAAACGGTTCATAACTGATGTCCTGCCAGCGAACTAAACCATCGGCATCAATGATAAACGTACCGTGCAAAGGCTGCTCTTCGAAGTCATCATGCACTCGATATTCTTTGAAGATTTCAAGTTTTGGGTCATTCACAATAGTAAACGGCAGTTTGCCATCAAAGTACTTGATTGATTGCTTGAGATTTTCATCGTCATCGGAACTGATCGCTAAAATATCAAAGCCAGCAGCGGTGAATTTGCCATGGTGATCGATGACTTTTTGCAACTGTTCTGCACAGGCTAGGCAACCATGCCCGAGGTAGAAAACAACGATCGTTGGTTTTCCGTTGAACTCTTTGATGCTTGAAAATTTACGATTGCGGTGATCTCGCAGTATGAATTCCGGCGCTGCTGAAGGTTGCCAGCGCAAGGGTCCTAGCGTATCGAGGTCAGGTCGATTGCCGATGTCGTCGCGCAATTTAAGCTCTTGTTTCCATTGCCCATCACATCCCAGATCAGCGGCAATTGCGGTGATGCGGGCAAACACCGGTGACTGCATATCGATCGAACCTGAAATTGCTTGTAATTCTTTAAATGCGGTTTGTGCTTCTTTCGTTTTTCCAGCGGCATGTAGAATTTCAACTTGCAATGCCAGCGGTTGAACTTCTTTGGCGTGCGATTTGACATGAGCCGCCGCTGCTTTAATAGCGCCGTCGGTGTCACCGCTGGCTTGTTGACATTTAGCAACCGTCATGCGGTCAACGGAACCAGCTTTACGTAGAAGTTCAAGTGCTTTTTCGTGCTCATCATTTTTCAAATGAGTGTACCCGTTTAACGCGGCAATGGCTTGCTCACAGTCGCGGACCTTTTTATCCCAAGCGCGTCTAGCATCAGCCGTAGCCTTGGTAATCGCTTTGTTCTTGTCCGCTTCTTTCTTTTTCGTATCTTTTTCTTGTTCGGCTTCCGCTTTGGTCTTCGCCGTTTCGCCAGCCTTATCTCGCTCCGAGATGTTGTGGTTAAGCAAGGTTTGTAGCTCTTTTTTGAAGTTGTCGGTTTGTGTGGTTTGTCCCAGCATGGCATGAGCGATGCCGACATACTTCAGGCGTTTGACTTGCTCTGCTTCAATCGATGTTGGTTCCAGTACGGCCGTGTTAGCAAGGGTAATCATGTCCTGCCATCGTTCGTACATGTAGAGTGTCGTGAACAGGCGAGCTCGACCGTAATAAGAACTGCTGCCACGTCGCGCAAGTGTGTTGTATTTGGGGTGCCGTGGTAACGTGGTAAGGTTTTGTGCTAGCGCGATGGCGTCGTCAACTCGGCCAATATTTAAAAAGTTGCGCGTGCACCATTCGTTGTTATGAGCATAGTTGTGAATTTGATCAGGCAGTACGCGATCACGCATCATGTGTGAATGGTCCACTCGAGCGGATGCTTCTTGTTGCCAAGCAGCATCATCGTAGCGTTTGACTCGTGAGAAAATGTGTCCGGGCATGTGCCACATGTGAGCAATTCCTGGTGTGCTTTGACCACATAGAATTGCGGAATTCAGCGCGAGCGTCGGTTTTTTATAATCCCACAAGTGAATACGATAGTGGTGACAAGGATGCATTGGGTTTTTTTCGAGGATCTGCCCGATGATTGCATCCAAGGCCACATAACTAGCTGTGCCTCCGGACTGGCTGCGATTACTGTACATCATAATTGCAAGAAAGGCCTTGGCCTCAAGGTTTTCTGGGTAGTCGATGCAGAGTTGTTCCAGCTTCTTAATGTAAGCATCCGCCCGCTCTTTTTTTTTGGCCGGATCTGCTTTAAGGTACGCTGACAGCGAATCAATAAAGCGACGTTCTGTATCGGTAATTCCTTCGGTCAACTTGGTAGCTTCTTCCATGAACACTTTGGATCGTTTGGTATTGGACTTATTCGCCATGGCCATTCCCCAAAAGGCCATTGCACATTTAGGGTCAAGTTTGTGGACTTGTCGAAATGCTCGTTCCGCCTCTAAATTCCAAAATCCGTGTAGAGCCGAGATCCCTTGGTTGAAGAATTTCTGCGCGAGTTCACTTTCCGTAGTTACTGGGAAATCAACATTTGCCATTCCAGGAATAAGATATGCCTGTTGGCGAGGACCTTCGTTAAATGCTGCGCCATGATACGAGTGCCCAGCCAAGGGGCCAGCAGTATTGTCTTCATTCTCCTCCGTGGCCTTTGCGCCTTCTGGAGCGTCACCGGTGTCCGCTGAAACTGCTTTTTCAGGTTTACTGTCGTCCGATTTTGGTTCTTGTGCAATTAATGTGGTGGCACAAAATAGTAAACCACTAAGCAAAAAGGTTTTCGCAAGGATCGAAGTCATTGAATTTCTCGGTAGGTAATGTTGAAGTTTATTTGACCAATCAATGTTGACTAGAATTGTAATGTTTTTAGTGCTGAGCGTAAACAATCTTAGTTAAGTGTGGTGCCTTGTCCTCTGAAAGAGGGGTTAATCGATACCTACAACTAATTCTTGGCTATCGAATACGACGAGATCACCGTCGATAAGTTTCTTGCGGCGAGCTGTACAAGTTTCACCATTAAGTGTCACTAATCCACTTTGGATGATGAATTTAGCTTGGCCACCAGATTCAACGAGATTCATGAGTTTCAAGAAATGGTCGAGGCGAATTGTAATAGGAGGTGGTTGTGGCGCGTCTTCTGTGGGATTGGAGTCAGTCATATGGTGTGTGGGACCAGAATTTGAAGGTGCGATTTATTTTATTTTGAACGTTGCTACGACTGGATAGTGGTCACTGACATCACGTTCGTGACTGGGAATTGAATAAAAACCGTTGAAGTGATCGGTATCCTGCTTGCCCTTGATAACCAGATGTTTCACAGATTCAATACTACTGAATATTAAATCGTGCTCGCTGTCGGTGTCAGCTAATAATGCTGGACTGACGAGCAGGTGGTCAAATTGCTTCCCAGCCAGATGGGTTGGTCGTTGAGCGGAGGGCAGTTTCAAATGTAAATCAAAGAGCGACGAATTGTTTGGTAATCCCGTTGTGCCACAAAGTAGTGCTAGGTCATCGCCGGCCGAGACGTTGTCGCAAACACACGAGGTATTAATATCGCCAATTACGATTACGTTTTCATTGTTGTCAATCATCGGTTTTGTCCAATGTTGCAATAGTCGGCATTGTCGCAAGCGAGGTGCGGCTCCACGCTCGCCGGCTCGTAAGTGTACATTGCAAATGGTCAATGTCTGATGGCCGGTGGGTGTCGTCCAGCGAAAAGTGGCAAACAGATGTTTGGAAAGGTTGTAGTATTGTTTACTGTCGTACATCGTTTTAGTTTGTTCCCGGCGTTCGCATTTCTCGAATCCGCTGGTGTACATAAATGCGACGTCTTGTTCGGTGTACGTATCACGACCTTTAATAAAGGCAACCTGATACTCAAGGCCATGTTTGGTCTTGAGTACATCCGCAAGTTCCTGCACTACTTTTTCATTTTCGATTTCTTGTAGTGCGAGAATAGTTGGTTTCATTTCTGCAATGACTCGCGCTACTTCGTCTCGTTTCCAATTCCAATCAGCAGCGGTTGGAGCGGATAGTTTCTTAGCGAGTGGTGATTTGTTGTCACTTTGATCATGGTCGAAAAACCACTCGAGATTCCATGTCGCGATCTTGATCGTCGTGGGAGCCTGATCGGCGGCCGAGCCCAAAAAACAGAAAAAACTGGTTACCGTAAAAATGGCAAGCGTCAGTACAGTTTGAATAGATGTTCGCATGGTATTGATTTTAAATGCGTCAGGCTATAATAGGGCAACAATATGACAACCGATACTAAAAAGAGTTGGTTGGCATGGATGCGACAAGATAACAGTATACTCTTATATGGTGTAAATGGAGTATAGGAAGTACATCAAGTAAAGGTTACTTTTCAAATGGCCCCAAGATTTGTCAGCGGGGCTTGAGGAGATTGAGTGGATTACGCAATACCATTTAACAAGCCATTTCACAGCGGGAATGAGCTGGACTACGTGTCGCAAGCTGTCACGGCGGGGGATATCTCTGGAGATGGTGAATTTGCGAAGCGGTGCTCAACGCTGCTCGAGACACAATTTGGTATTAAGAAGATATTGTTAACGCCGTCTTGTACCGCCGCTCTTGAGATGTCCATCATGATATTGGGGATTGGTGCTGGCGATGAGGTGATCATGCCGTCGTTCACATTCGTTTCCACGGCCAATGCTGTGGTGCGTGCCGGAGCGACTCCTGTGTTTGTAGATGTTGATTGCCACACTCTCAACATTGACCCTGCTTGCGTACGAGCGGCGATCACTGAGCGAACTCGTGCGATAATTCCAGTGCATTATGCGGGCGTGGGTTGTGACATGGATTCCATTATGGAAATTGCCACCCAATGCAATTTGAAAGTCATTGAAGATGCAGCTCAAGGGGTCAATGCGTTTCATCATTCTCAGACGCTCGGAGCAATCGGTGACTTAGGAACCTATAGCTTTCATCAGACCAAAAACTTTAGTTGTGGCGAGGGCGGAGCGTTGTGTATCAACGATGATGCATTGATTGAGCGTGCGGAGATTATTCGAGAAAAGGGGACCAATCGCAGCCAGTTTTTGCAGGGTACTGTCGACAAATATACTTGGGTCGACGTCGGTTCCTCCTATTTACCTAGTGAGTTAACAGCGGCTTTTTTATTAGGGCAACTCGAAGCTGTTGATACGATTACTTCTCAGCGGCGAGAGTGTTATCAACGATACATGCAATCGTTTCAAGGTTCCGCTGAGGCGGGAAAAATGACGCTGCCATCGATTCCAGATGCCTGCCGCAGTAATTACCACTTGTTCCATATCCTCGTACCGACGCCTCAACAGCAACAGGGATTGATCAGTCGGTTAAACGAACAGGGAATTCATGCTGTATTTCATTATGTACCGTTGCATTCCTCGCCGATGGGCATTGCATTAAATAGCGAGCAACCAGCGTTGCCAGTCACGGAATCATGCAGTGAGCGTCTGGTGCGTTTACCAATCTATCCGGGATTAACGACCGAACAACAAGACCAAATTGTGGCAGAAGTGCAAGCGTTTCTATAGTCGGCTGTAAGTGCTAACAAATACAATGTGTGGTTGAATCACTCATGTAATTGGATAATAGCCAATTGATCCTTGCTTTTCATTTTGATCCACGTGGTGTGTTGATCATCAAGCGAGCGGTCTGGCTGCCACCGCTGAAAATATGATTTCCAGGCGGGGCTCAGTGGCCTGATTCGTGTTGATCCGTTGGTGATTCGTCGCACAAAATATTGTCCAACACTGGGATCGGAAGCCCAGCGACTCAACATCTCACTGCCACTTTCGAAACCTAGATCGGCAAGTATAGACTTGTAACGAGGTGAACCTATTTGCCAACCGGCTGGGACGATACGTAAATTTGGATTTGAATTGATTCGTTGCAGCGGGTGACATCCTTCCCATCCGGGCAACGCATCTGGTGACATGCGAATCAACGTGACCGGTTTCTTTAATTCATCAATAACAACTTCTCCCGCTAGTAAATTGCTGCGGTGCACTAAGACGCTATTTGTTTGGGCTCGCAATAATTGAAAACACTGCCAGCTACTTAATGTCAGTAAGATAATGGCGAAGACTTGCATGGTATTCGCCTTGCCACTTAACGATGATTGCAGTGACGGTTTTGCCTGTTCACTCGATCGCACGAGCACTGCAAAAACGGTTAATATATAGAACAGTATTGGCATCGCGACTCGCGGTACCAAACGAAAATATGTGAGGAACAGGAATGGGGCTCCCAACAGTAATACAGCCCATAGTTTTTTAGACAATAGAGGATCCGCCAGCGCGTCACGACCTTGTAACAGCACAACGGCAAATATCAGTGGCAGAAATGTACTTAACAGCGGTGCGTTATCTCGCAGATGCCCAATAATTCGCGTCCACAACGATGATGCATCGGCGGTCCTCGCAGCCGCTAGGAAACGCTGAAACGACTGGTTGTTCGCTAATCGTTGATCATGAAGCATCCAATAGTTGCGAATCAATTCATAATCGTCGACTGTCCAATTCGCTGCCGCGGTAACCTTCGCAAGATCCGCCGAGCGTTCGCTCACACGGCCACCGGGCATATCAAACAATTCAGCACGCAGTGAATAAAAACTCATGTACTGTTGCCATGCGGGTGGTCGCGTTAAGCGATCCAAACCTCGATCGATTGCCACCAAGGTTAATACTAGCAAGAGATTAATGATAAGTGTACGTTGCAGTTGCTTGGATGTAAAAAGCAGCAATGGTGCGGCGAAAACAAAGCACAATAGTCCTAATTTCCAACGCCAAAGTAATGCCAGAACGAGCAACCCTAAAATCAATTTTTGATGAGCCCATTTATTCTTATCGAATTGTAGTGGCCGCAATCGTTGTAGTAGCAGAAAGGCAAAGGCGGCGAATTCCAAAGTCAGTGCAGCTTTTGTAAATGTTAACGTCAGCAGTGATTGATAGGCGAAAGCCAAAAAGAATGGAATTAAACAGCTAAGCCATCGTACATGCGATATGCAAGCTGCGAGGCAAAATCCAAGTAATGACAATCCCAGAGCTTGAGTTGTAACAAGCAAAATTCCGTACCACGGAACGGCGGGTGCGGCTTGGTATAGCAGATAAAATCCGTGGTTTAAGGTCCATGATAAAAATGGCACTTCGGCGGACGCTGTGAAGCCGTCGTCACCGGCGAGGATCATTTGCGCACCGATATCATCGGCGACTTCGTAGGTTACCGGCATGATCCATACAAACAAAAATCCCGCTACCACTCCGGCTAACAGCCAGATTGCCATACGTCCAAGCGGTCGTCGCGATGCTTCAGCCGGATATTCAGAATTTGCTATGTCAGTTGTGCGGGAATTCAAAACGTATTCTCCGCTATGCTTCAGCTGATGAATCGTTTGGTGATTCAACAGTGGTTGTTTGTCTGATAACGAATCGCGGCCGCCCCCGTACTTCTTCCAAAATGCGAATAATATATTCGCCCAGCAATCCAATAGCGAACAGCGTCGTTCCACCAAAAAAGATGATTAACAAGACCTGCGTCATGAAACCGGTATCAGATTTGATATTTTCGGTGAAAAAATATTGTAGAACGTAAAAGGCACCTAAGATAAAACTGGCAAGTGCTGCCAGAAATCCAATCATGCTAATACATTTCAAAGGCAATGTGGAAACACTGACAACATTGTCAATCATTAGCGTTATGAGCCGTAGGATGCCATAGCCACTTTTGCCAGCCACTCGTGCTTGATGCTCAACGGAAACACTCTTAATTCGATTGGTCGTTTGGAAAATGAGCGGGTTGATATTGGGATTGATGGTTGAATACTCGCTGATCGCCGTTACCAGTGGTCGTCTCATCGCTCTCATTGAGGTGCTGCGAATGCCCCGCGGCTTTTTGTAGATCACGCGGAATAACAGATCCATAATACTGGTACCGAGGTTTCGCAGTAGATTGTGTTTTTTATTGTCAAAGGAGGCAATCACACAGTCCGTGTTTTCATTGTCAAGCAACATTTGAATGAGTTTTGGTAGTTCACTTGGAGGTTGTTGCAGATCATCATCGGTTGTCACAATGATCTCACCCTGCGTTTGCAATAGACCACATATTGTTGAACGATATTGGCCGGTATTAAAAACGAGATCAATGCCACGAACGTTTTCATCAGTGGCAGCAATGTTCTGAATCGTGTTCCACGTATCATCGGGGCTACAGTCATTTACTAATATTAATTCGTACGAGAATTCAGCTTCGGCCATGGCTTGTTTAACTTCAGAAGCCAGTTGGTCTAGCCACTGACTGCTGCGAAAACAAGGGACTACAATCGACACGAGTGGTGCGGGTTGAGTATTACTCATAGGACAGGGCCCTCCATGGAGTGTCACTGGTTTCACGAAACATAGGAGCGAAATCCATGCCGCGAACCATTTCTAAACCGAGTGTCACTTGTTGGCAGTTAAAATCAACGCTGCCATCAGTACCTAAACGCGACTCAGCTAAGATTGCCGGGAAATTCACTCCCCCAGCGGCATACAATAGTGGTCGAAATGCGTTACGGGCATTAATCTCAGTGACTCGTGCTTTACCGTTGGAGTCCTCCCGCAGATCCACGGCATAGATGCCGTGCGGGTGGTCGTCGGCGAGCGTGACTGCTTGAATCGCCGTATCTTGAATTTCGGAGCTATCGATCAGTTGGCAGCGTGAGACGTTTCCGGTAACGCCGCTAATCGCGACTTCCGCCATAAAATACTTCAGGCGTTCTCCGGCGGCGGCTGCGACAAGTTGTCCGTTGTTCCAAACAGAAGTCCAATTTAGGTTGCGGCCCGGCAGGTATTCATGCGCTAACCAGACGTCATGAGTATCACCGGTGTTTTGCCCGCGCCAATATTCAATCCAAAAAGCGCCCTCATCGGCAGTATTGATGACAATGCTACCGCGACCTCGGGGGCCGACGGCACACCTCAACCAGACGGGGGATCCAAGTGTTTGTAGTGCCGTTTCGAGATCGCGAGCGTCATCAACGACCATGGTTTTGGCGGTGATGCTGGCCTGACTAAGTCGATCATGTAGCACTTGCTTGCTGAGGCAAGCGGTAAGTCCAAACTGAGCGGGGCAGGAGAGCGCGGTTTGAATTTGATCACGAACGGGGTAAATTGCTTCTAGCTCTGGTTCCGTATTAATAAATGCTAGCGCGACGTTTTCGGATTCGAATACATGTTTGAGTTTATTCACGTATGCGGGTTCATCACCCCGCGGCAGAATAATCACTTCGTCGCAATATGGAAGCGCCAGTTGTTTCCCCCACGCGGACACCTCGGTGCCGATGATTCGCTCGTTTCGGTGAGCGAGTTTGAGACAGCGCAGGACTTCTAATCCAATAGAAGATCCGCAAGCGGTAACAAGAATGGTTGGACGGTCAGGCATCGATTTTAAACAAAAAAACACTTCGGTAATGTATTTATGTTAATACGACAATGCTCTGCGTAGAGTTCTATTATTACCGCTCGGCGGAATAGCCAGCGTGTAGCAGGCCCTGAGTTCGGGCTATGCGGATTAGATGGATTGCGCGCATCGACGCGCAGTGATCTGTTGCATCTGAAGGCGAGAACATTGGGGGTTACCCATTCGTGTTAAGCCGCTTGGCTTTGCGGCATCGAATAGAAATTGGCCACGCCAGTGACGACTGCTTCGATCTCGGCATCTTCAAGTTCGGGGAAAATCGGCAAGCTCAGAACTTCATCTGCAGCGCGATTTGTTTCCGTTAAATCCATAGTGATTTTAGGGCAGGTTTGATAGCACTCTTGAGCATGCACGGGAATTGGATAATAGATTTCCGCGCCGATGTTGCGTTCCGCGAGGAATTCTTTCAAGCTATCGCGCTGACCATTTTTCACTCGCACCGTATATTGATTCCAAACGTGTCCGGTCCCGTAGAGCGAACGAGGTAAGACGATGTTGTCTTCCAGTCCAGCATCATTAAACAATTCGGTGTATAGTTGGGCGTTTTTCTGCCGAGCGATATTCGCGGACTCCAGATGTTTCATTTTCACATTTAACGTTGCAGCTTGTATGGTATCGAGGCGGCTATTGATACCGATCACTTGATGATGATACCGTGGACGCATACCGTGCCCAGCAAGCAATCTGAGCCGGTCTTCAAAATCAGCATCATTGGTTATTAGCATTCCACCGTCACCGAACCCACCCAAGTTTTTCGTTGGATAAAAACTGATGCAGCCAACTTGTCCCCATGAACCAGCGGCGCGGCCTGCGATGTTAGCACCAATGGCTTGAGCAGCATCTTCGATTACTGCCAGTCCAGTGCGATTACATATCTCCATGATGCGTGGCATATCCGCACATTGCCCGAAAAGATGAACTGGAATAACGGCTTTTGTATTGGGTGTGATCGCCGCTTCAAGTGCCGCCGGATCGATATTGAAAGTGACAGGGTCAATGTCAACAAAAACGGGTGTTGCTCCGAGTCGAGTCACTGGGCTAGCGGTCGCAAAAAACGTGAAGCTCGGACAAATCACTTCGTCGCCAGGCTTGATGTCCATCGCCATTAAGGACAATAACAAAGCATCACTACCAGAGGCACAACCGACGCCGTGTGCTGTACCGGACCAACGAGCGCATTCGGCTTCAAGTTTTTGGACATCGGGGCCAAACAAAAATCTGCCGGAATCTATTACGGCAGTGATCGCCGCTATGATTTCATCGCGTAGCGGCGCGTTACCTCGAGGCACATCGAGTAAGGGGACAGTTCGAATATCAATCATCTTTTGGTGTCGCTTAATGGGCTATTCTTTGATGGTCCACAAAACACGCAAAGCAGATTTGCGGTTACTTACGAGGAAGAATAACTTTTTTACGAACGCTGCGGCAATATCAATTATCGAACCACGAATTTGTACGACTGAACACGAATGTCCAAATTCGTTAGGACAAACGATAGATGCGATTCGCGTTGTCGTGTAAGAGTTTGCGTTGGTCCGTGACGGATCGGTTCGCGATGACCGTCTTGAGCGCATTGACCCATTCTCGATAGCTATCACCGAGGAGACAGACGGGCCAATCACCTCCAAATACAACGCGGTCTGGCCCAAAGACATCCAAGCAATGGTTAATCAGGGGTGCGAGCATACCGGCATCCCAGCCATCTGCCGGTACGCGAGCAATAATACCGGATATTTTACAGATAACGTTTTTGCGTTTTGCCAGTTCACCCATATCGCGTTTCCATTGATCAGCCGTGTGCCAAGGTTCGTCAGTTGAGTTCTTCAAGAACGCCTTGGGATCACCGTTGCCACAGTGATCAACAATGAACAATGTATCTGGAACTTGGTCCGCCAATTTAACGCCATCAAGTAATTCTGTTGGACGCATACATAAGTCAAAGCTCATGTTTTGCTCGCCTAGCAACTGCATGGATTTGACAAATGTTTCGCCGAGGCATAGTCCTTGAGGTGCCGCATCATTGTGCAACACTTGCCGGACGCCTTTGATATAAGGACTGCCTTTGTATTTACGGACATGAGGGGCGAAGCTGTCTTCGGCCGGACGCCCAGAAATAACCGCTGCCGCTGTTGGGTGACGAGGGCTTTTGGACAGTGCAATCACGTGTTCCGCCTCGAGAGCATGGTCACTTGGAGCACAGTCAACTTCCATATATACAGTTTTGACAACGTTCAATCCGCGAGTCGCCGCTTTGAATTCCTTAGTTGCATAGGGTTGGTTAAGGATCTCCGGGGCGGTGCCAACCCACGGTGGAGTAATCACGCTTAAGTCCCACAAGTGCTGATGCGTGTCGATAATGGGCAGCTTATTCTTTCGACTTAGAAGTGCCCCTGCTTGAGTAACAGATGTCGCTGAAGCGGTTGCGGTTAAGGTCGTTACAGCTACGGTGGATTGTAGAAACCTACGTCGTGTTGTTTTGTGGTCTGGCATGTTGTCAATTCTCGGATTTGAAAGAAAAAGGCATCGCTAATATCATTTTTTATTTTCGTCTTTTGTTATCGTACACGTTTTTCAAGGTGATACCAAACGATACCTTTCAAGAAAATTAAACTGATGATGGCTAACAGAGGCTGTGTGCTACGATACATATAGTATGAATTCTACGGGACCACAAAAAACAGAATCCTCGCTTTATCTGTATCTAGGTACAGGATGTGCGCTGTTGTCCGTTATATGCATTTTATGTTTACGAACAATGACGACGACGCCTCAGGCTATTTTCCTTGTGGCTGCGAGTATCGTGTCGTTGTTACCCTTGTTTCGCAATCCTAAAGCTGACACAGCGGCATTTCTTTATCAACAAGGATTTCAAAAGACGGTGATTCCACTGTGGATTAGCTGCGGACTTGTTGCTGCAGTTTCTTACCTCCTTGAAGCTAAGCATATCTCGGGCGGAATCGATTGGTTTTACTATTTGTGCTATAGCCGTGATGGGATTAATTTCTATGGCACCGCAGACAATATGTACAGTTATTTTCCAGGCATCTATCAGTTCTGGAAAACAGCTATGCGATTGGTGGGGACAGATGTGGCATCGTTGCAGAATGTCATCGTCGTCGCTTTAGGGCTCAATGCAGTATTGATTGGTGTCGTGGTATTTCAACATACTCGCTGCAAGCTCATTTCCTGTGGTGCGGCATTGTGGGCATTAGTCGTACTAATTCGGTTTGATGGGTTGCGCGGTGAGTCGGAAATTATTGCAAGTTTGTTTTTTCTAAGTACGATGATCGCTTGGAAAGGGACACCGCTAGATCATTGGAAGAAATGGAAATTGCTACTTGTGTTTGCGCTGGGGCTAGGCTTGACGGTCTATATGAAACAACAAGCTGGCCTGCTGGCAGTCGGAGCATTAGCTTTGGGGTGGGAACAACTGAGCCCGCGTTCTAGCAACCGGCACCGCTGGGGGATGCTCGTGTCATTACCGATACTAGCTGCTCTGACATTGGTTGGATTTATACTTATCGAAGGCCGAGGTCTTGAGCCATTATCGTTGGGTCTTTCAACAGCGGCTTCGTATCCCAGTCGTGATTCATGGTTGCATAATCTGTATGTCCAATTTCGACACGATGAATCTTTTTGGATCGTAGTGATGGTGACAATGGTGATGTTTATTCGCCAGCAAAAAAAATCTCAGGGTTCAACCCCAACCAACACTTCGTCCGCTCGCCTTGTAAAGTTCTTGCTCGTAAGTGGCTTTGTCACACTCCTTCAATTCAAAATTCGGCCCTACCATCATTATCTGTTGTTAACGATTCCAGCGTTTACGATCAGCGCAGCAATTATTTGGCATGAGCATCGCTATCTGATTGAACGAGGACTCAAGCAGAGGATGTTGATGGTATTTCTGGCAGCATTACCATTTTGTTGGGCGGAAGATTACCAGTGGGCCTACCATCCAGCACAAGTACCTACCGAGGCCCAAGTTGCTGAGTTGACAAACTGGCACCAACAAATGAGTACCAAGAGGGTCATCACAGAGCTTCGACGAAATATTCCAAGTGCTACGCCATTGATGATTTTACCGAGTCGACACAACAGTATTCATTACCTTGCTGATACTCGTTCGAGTTCACCGCATGGATATAGTTTCAATGAAGGTGGCTATTCCGAGAATGAAGCGTGGTCGGGGATGTTAGAAACGACTGCATCTGAGTATGTACTGTTGCTGGGAGAAAACGTATGTGATGAATTTGATCGCACTATCTGGGATGCTAAAAGAATAGGCCAGGCCCAACGGATTCTTAAGTTGCGAGGCTACAAGCGAGTTGAGGGAGCCGCAGAAATTGAGTTGTACGTGCGGGACGCACGGTAATGACGATGACAGACTTACTTCATGTCTGTGGCAACGCTACTCAGTGGGTATTCAGCACTCTCGCCAGTTTGTAGATTCTTAATTTGGCAGACATCGCGTTGGAGTTCGTCACCACCGGCGATCAATGCATATTGAAAACCTCGCACGTCAGCATATTTAAGTTGTTTGCCCATTTTTTTGGCATCAGGAAATACTTCGACTTTCCAACCCGCTTGTCGCAGGTTCGCAGCAATTTCAAGATACTTGTTGAGTTGATCTTTTTCGAAGTAGACGACCAATATGTCGGCTGGAGTTTTGACTTTATCGATCATTCCGAGTTCGTCCATCGCAGTCAACAGTCGATCGAGACCGAGTGATGCACCGATTCCGGGTAATTGCTGCTTGGTATATAGTTCGGCCAAGTTATCGTAGCGACCGCCACTACAGACGCTACCAATTTCCGGCAGATCGTCAAGAAACGTCTCGAAAATGACGCCGGTGTAATAGTCCAACCCGCGAGCGATCGAGACGTCCAGTTTGATTCGTTCTGGTGCCACACCGCCAGCGGCGAGACCATCAAGAATCTGTTGCAGACGTTCAATTCCTGCGGTGCCAAGTTCGCTTTGGTCTACAAGTGGTTTGAGGCTCTCAAGTATTTCTTGATTGGAGCCGGTGAGCGTTGTAATTGCCAAAACTTGCTCGGCCTGCTGAGCAGTAATTCCTGCGTTTTCCACCATTTCCTGTGCGGTTCGTTCAGGCCCGATTTTGGTGAGTTTATCAAGAGACCGTAAAATCGCAGTTGTTTGTGCCGCGACTCCGATTTGTTCAAGCAAACCGGTCAGGACTTGGCGATTGTTTACATGGATCGTAAATCGTTCAAACCCGATTTCTTCAAACAAGTCGTTGATAACGAGCCCTGTTTCAATGTCGGCCGCAACGGACAGCGTGCCGATGGTGTCAAAATCGCACTGCATGAATTCACGATAGCGTCCGCGCTGTGTATTTTCACCTCGCCAAACCGGAGCGATATGATAGCGCTTGAAAGGTGTGCCGAGTGTATTAATGTGTTGAGCGACGAATCTTGCCAGTGGTACGGTGAGGTCAAACCGCATACCGACACTGCGGCCTCCGTGATCTTCAAATCGATATAACTGACGATCAGTTTCTTCGCTCCCCTTGCCCGTCAAGATTTCGAGGTATTCTAGTGTGGGTGTATCAATTGGACTGAACCCATAACTGCGATAGACTTTTCGGGCGATGCCGATCAAACGCTCACGGGGGATCATCGACTCAGGTAAATAATCGCGAAACCCTTTTAATGTACGCGGCTGAATTAGTTGCCGCTTGTTGCTGGGTTGTTCATCTGGGGAGTTGTTTTAATTATCGGAATTCATGTTGTTATTTGGTTAGCTGTAAACTTAAGTGAAAATAGTTGTGAGTTCAGGACAGTACAGGTAATAGATTTGGTTTGGGACTACGGATACTACCGTTGGTTTTTAATTGCAGTACGGCTTCCGCATATTGTCGAATTTGTTCTGGGTCTTCGAAATAAAGATCGTAGGTCCAGTCGTCTTCAAATTCACAGTTGTCCGTTGTGTAATCTCGACAGATTTGTGGTCGAGTTTCGTAAATACCGCAACGGTTATCAGTTTGTAGATGCCGGCAGGTGGTGTGGATCATGATGTACCATTGATCATCATCGGTAAATACGGTGGCGCGGTCGTGGACTAGGTACCAACGTATAAACTCGTAATCTTCGAAATCGACAGGTGTTTCAATCGGCAACGCAAAGTACTTACAGCATTTAGCCGTACAGTGATCACAGAGGACTTCGTCAGGTCCGAGTGAATCGCGGTCTTTCTTGGTGTTGGCAATCATAGGATTGGTACGTTAAAAGTGAGTTGTTTTACAATTCCATAGGATGTGCGATTTTATTCTTGCGGCAGGGAGCCCTGCATGATGAATATTTTACCATCACCCATGCGTCCCGTTCGAGCGATTGAAGAAATGGTTTGCACGACTTCATCGACTCGCGTGTCATCTACCCATAATGAAATTTCGACTTTCGGCAAAAATGCGGTAGCGTACTCGCTGTCACTGTACTGATCGAGTGTTTCTTTTTGGCGACCGTAACCTTTAACTTCTCGTACGGAAAGCGATTCTAAAGGCGCGCGTTTTAATCCATCCACAATTTTTTCGGCGAGGAATGGTCGGACGATGGCTACCAGTTGTTTCATGGGCTTTTCGCTAAGACTTAACCGTAAGACAGCAAGTAAAACAGCGGCAGCTTGAAAAGCTCTAGCTAAAGAAGTTGTCGCCAAACAAATTTATTTCAGGACCGGTTTCAACAGTGACATTGCCTGTAATTTTGCACTGGCACGCCAATCGAGTCTGTTCTGGATTCTCTAAATACGCCAAGGCAGGAATTGGATCAGGAAAAGGAAGTTGAAAACATTTCTTTTCCCACAGTGTTTGCCCATTTGTGTTGGCTATATGACCTTCGGTTACAAATACACGGCATGTACCACATTGTCCAAGTCCATGACAGTTAATGAATTTATTGATACCAGCACCAATTCCATTGACACCTTGGTTTGTATTGATCTTGAGCTGCTTTGCGGCTTCGCGAATGGAAGTTCCTTCGGCGACTTCAATTTCTTGGTTTTCGTTTTTAAATGTTACTTTGGGCATACTCGTAATTCCCGGATAGCTGGCGTTTCGGATTCTCAGAAGTGGGGCTTTATCTTAATTCATTATGTATTATTATGGCAACTGCGTTGGATTCTGAAAGAGGATAGAGACGAGAAAGATAGGAATAGTCTATCTGTTAAATGATACAAGGAGAATACTTAGGAAATGGCTGAACGCTCCAATTATCAAAACAAAGTAATTCGTAATTATTATGACAATCGCGAATCGATTTCATTGCAGAGGTGCCAAGAGCTAGTGACGGAGCTGTACTTAGCCACAGGTAAGGCACGCGAGCGACATTGGAAGAGTTTAGCGACGCATCTTGGGAATCTCGGCGTTGCCGAAGCGACGATTAAGCACTTGCGCAATCAAGACAACCCAGAAACCGTGGCTCACTTTATTGCTAGCCTCGCGAAAAAGCGATGAAATAATCGATACCATGGTAAAAAACTATTGGACGTTCGGTACAGCTGGGCAACTTGTGTTTGGTCGAGGTTGTTTGCAGCAGATATCAGAAATTGTTCGTCGGAATCAATGGCAGCGGGTCCTCATTGTAACGGACACGAATATTGAGGCTGCTGGTTTGGTGCAGAGGGTAGGTGTACCGTTGGCCGAAGCTGCTTGTGAGGTGGAGGTCTTCACAGCGGGTGAAGCCGAACCATCGATCGCCACCGCGGTCAAGAGTTTGGCTTTTGCTAAGCAATGTGCTCCCGATGTTGTGATCGGGTTGGGCGGCGGCAGTAACATGGATTTGTCCAAGAACACGGCAGCCGCGTTAACCCATGCAATGCAGCCGCAAGATTGTTTTGGGTTTGATAATGTACCTGGTCCGATCATGCCGCTTATTTGTATTCCGACCACAGCCGGTACTGGCAGTGAAGTCTCGCACTCCATGGTGCTGACGGATATGGAAAATCAGATCAAAGTATCTGGGCAGAGCGAACATTTTAG
>JAYZBF010000169.1:0-5367 GCA_036338835.1 Planctomycetota bacterium | reverse complement strand
TGGTTGTTGTGGGAACGATTTGGTTCCATATCCATCCCAATCCGAATGTTCCCAGCGCAGCGCAAAGAGTAAGCACAAGCACCCACGACAACATAGCAGCGATCGTATCCTTACGGCGGCGGAGAGTTATTACGGATATCGCTAATAGCAGCGGGATGATGCCTTGGTAAATTGTTGGAAACCAAATTGATTGACTGTCAGGAAACAAAAATGTCCAATGATTGCGTTGCGGATAGAGCTTCCCGCTCACGTTGGGTAATGCGAGTTCAGCGAGTTGCCAAGGTGGCAGGGAAAACTTGTAAACTCGTTGGCTATGGTCACGGTCGGTTGTTTTTGGTGCAACGATTTCGTTCTCAAAATCGTTGTTTTTGAGACGATCCCCAGCCCATTGGAAAACAGTTTGTGACGATGACCGCATATTACGCTCACTGCGCTGCGACCATTCAAGTGTAGGTAATAGTTGAATCGCGGTTAACGCTGTAGTGATGGCTACGACGCACGATAGGGTCGACAGTAGCGTTTTTAGCGGTAGTCGCGATGGAGCATCGGGAGTTGGTGTATGTGGTAAACAGCGGGGCAGAATGAACCAGCAAACAAGTAGCACGATGATCAGGTGCACCACGGCTTGCGGGTCGCCGCCGAGTAGCATTAAGGCGAGGCAAATGGATAGCAGGACGCAGGCGAGCGATCTGTTTTCATTGCGAATTAGCTGTAGGCCATAGAGTAGCCCAAGTGGTAACCAGGCTGCAGATACTAAGAAGATGATGTTTGCATGTTGTGACAGAACTGCTCCGCCTAGGGAAAATGATAACGCGGCGATAATACTTGCCAGCGCAGTTGCTTTGAGATATCGGGCAGCACGGAAAGTTGTATATGCGGCTATAAGCAAATGCAAGGCGGTGTACACAACGAGGCACGTCGAAAAGGCAAACGGGAGCATGAACATGAGTTTGCCCGGATAAAACACTCCCGCACTAGCGTCTGCTGCAAATGGGCGGCCAAGTTCATCTTGTGGATTCCACAAGGGCACCTGACCTTGTTGCCACTGTTGATGTTCAAAATGTAAGGTGGGATAATAGAAATGCCCAGCGTCTCTAAAGACGGGAACTTTATCCTGCACCATTAGCGGGACAAACAAAAACACAATCGCTGACGTCGGTATCAGCATCCAGAGGAGTGTTTTCCGGTGACTGGCTTTTGGTCTCATAGCGGATTGCATTCCGATGGCTACTAAAGCCCTTGTCCTCAACGGAAGCAATCAGGTTCGATAAACTATCGATGTCACGATCTATTATGAACGTTTGAGCACCCGTAATTGCGAGCGAACTGCATTGACAACTTGTTCACGTTGATCCAATTCTTCGACTGAGCTTCCGGGCATAGCGAGCGCATCACCCCGGTTGCCTTCAAGATCGTCTTTTTTAAAGTCTTCGATCACGGCGACGCGTTTTGTTAAAATCGAAACGACGTTATCAAGGACTTGAATAAAGCCGCCTTCGACATAGTGACTCTCGCTAGTTCCCCCGTTGGTAAGTGTTAGTGCTCCATTTCCCAGTCGGCCGATCATGGGCGCATGGCCAGTCATTACCCCTTTTTCACCATCAAAAAGAGGAACGACAATCGAGTCCACATCCGTTTCAAATGCGGTTTCTTCCGGCGTAACAACAATACAATGAAGTGTCATGAATTAACCTTCAGCTATTTTCTTGGCTTGTTCTTCAGCTTGATCGACGCTACCCACATACATAAATGCAGATTCTGGTAAGTGATCCCATTTGCCAGCACAGATTTCTTCGAAACTACGCAAGGTATCTTCAAGTGGCGTGATTTCACCAGGTTTTCCGGTGAACACTTCGGCGACAAGGAACGGTTGCGACAAGAAACGTTCTAAGCGACGAGCGCGATGGACGACTTGCTTGTCGTCTTCACTAAGTTCATCAACACCCAAAATAGCAATGATATCTTGAAGTTCTCGATATCGTTGCAGGATGGTTTGGACGTTTCGAGCAATACCATAGTGTCGATCGCCAACATATTGTGGGTCGAGAATACGGCTCGAGGATGCCAACGGATCCACTGCGGGGTAAATTCCCTTGGCGGAGATGGAACGTTCAAGGTACAGGAATGCATCAAGGTTACCGAAAGCAGTTGCTGGGGCTGGGTCGGTTGGATCATCAGCTGGAACATAAACCGCTTGGACGGAGGTAATAGCACCTTTGTTTGTCGATGCAATACGTTCTTGCAAAGCACCCATTTCGGTAGCCAGAGTTGGTTGGTAACCCACCGCGGATGGCATCCGACCAAGTAGTGCGGATACTTCCGAGCCAGCTTGCGAGAAACGGAAGATGTTATCGACAAACAACAGAGTATCGGCACCTGTTACATCTCGGAAATACTCGGCCATCGTAAGAGCAGATAGAGCAACTCGAAGTCGTGCACCTGGCGGCTCGTTCATTTGCCCGAATACCATACATGTTTGTTCGATCACACTACGGCCGGTGTCGCCGATTTTTGCTTCTTGCATTTCCAACCACAGGTCGGTTCCTTCACGTGTTCGTTCGCCGACGCCAGCAAACACGGAATAACCACCATGCGAGCTCGCAATACGAGCGATCAATTCAGTTAGGATAACCGTTTTGCCTAATCCAGCACCGCCAAACAGACCCGCTTTTCCACCACGCACGAAAGGTGTCAGCAAGTCAATCACTTTAATACCGGTTTCAAATAGTTCCGTGTTGGTTGAAAGTTCAGAAAGTTCCGGTGCAGATCGGTGAATGGAGCGAATTTCATCCGCATTGACCTCGCCACGGCCGTCGACGGGTTCTCCGAGCAGATTGAACACTCGTCCAAGTGTATCTTTACCAACGGGTACGGAAACGGGTGAACCGGTGTCAACACAATCTTGACCACGAACCATACCGTCTGTGCTGCCTAAGGCAACACAGCGAACGCGTCCGCCCCCGAGGTGTTGTTGGATTTCACCGATCAGGGTGCTGTCGTTTACGATGATTTCCACGGCATTGTAGATGGCGGGGAGTTGATCATCTTCGAATTGAGCATCAAACGTTGAACCAATTACTTGTGTAATGTGACCAATGTTTTTAGTTGCGGTATCTGAAGCCATTTTCTTACTCTTTTGAACTTAATAAAGGGTTGGTTATGATTCTAGTTGTTTTAGTTGTTGTAAATTAAAATTCTTACGTTTTGTATTATTTGCCAATGGTTAGCTTTTGAGAGCTTCCACACCACCTATGATTTCCATGATTTCACCAGTAATCTGAGACTGACGAGCTCGGTTGTAAGTCATCGAAAGATTAGCGATCATTTCATCTGCGTTTTCTGTTGCGCTCTTCATCGCGACCATACGTGCGATCTGTTCACTGACAGCAGCGTCCAGAAAGCACTTAAACAATTTGATGCGGAAGCTCGTAGGCACAACTTCCTCAAGGATGCTTTCGGCTGAGGGCATGAATTCATAATCGGTAGTAGTCGTACCACCTGCGGTATCATCACCGTCAACTTTTCCCAGTGGGAGCAAGGTTTCGACGACAGCTTGTTGCTTGGAACTTGAGATGAAACGTGTGTAGGCAACGTCGAGTCGATCAAGTTTACCGGTGATGAATTGGTCCATCAGAGCGTTGGCGATAGGCTTCACTTCATCAAACTTTGGTTGATCCTCGAAATGTGTATAGGATTCATTGGGGGTCAGTCCGCGGAATGATAGGTTGGTAATTCCACGTTTTCCAGAGACGACTAGATTTACGGTATCGTACTGATCAGAGAGCTTTTGATGGTGGTTGATTGCTTCACGTACGACCGAGCCATTATAACCCCCACAAAGTCCGCGGTTTCCAGAAAGGACAATCAGAGTTGCGTTTTCAGTGGTTTGCCGATCTTCGAGCAACGGGTGTTGCACTTCGGTCCCACTATTAGCGAGATTTGCGACAACTTCGGTGATTCGCTGGGTGTAGGAAGTCGCAGCGACTGCTCGGTCCATCGCTTTCTTGAATCGCGCAGTTGCAATCAACTCCATCGTCCGCGTAATCTTACGAATATTGCGAACCGACTTGCGTCGTTTATCTAATGCCTTGGCATTTGCCATCTGTCAATTTCCTGTGTTGACGTTTTCTGTTTGCTCTTTATAGCGAAACGTTCTCTAGTCTTGCTCAGCTGTTTCGGATGCTTCATCATCGCCTTCGTCATTTGCATCATTAACTTCTTCGGTGTCGCTGCCTTCATCGGCATCCGAATCGAGATCCGCTGCTTCGGCAGCATCGTCGGCTGCATCTTCCGCAGCTTCCGCAGCTTCGTCGTCACGGTAACTTTCATCCAAAGACTTGAACTCATTGATCGCTCCGATCAACTCATCCTCATCTCGAATAGCTCCCGTTTCGCGGATGGCATCCAAAATTTCAGGTTTTTGATCTCGCAAGAACTCTAACAATTCTTTTTCGAACTGCGGGACATTGGCGATCGTGACACTGTCTAAGTAACCTTTGGTACCGGCGAAAATCATACAGACCTGCTCGTTCACGGGTAGAGGTGCATACTGGCCTTGTTTTAGCAGTTCTACCATGCGGTAGCCGCGATCGAGTTGGGCTTGAGTCGCTGCGTCGAGGTCGGTACCGAGTTGAGCGAACGCTTCGAGTTCGCGGAAGGCTGCGAGGTCGAGTCGCAAACTACCTGCGACACCTTTCATGCCTTTAATTTGAGCAGCACCACCCACTCGAGAAACAGAGACGCCAACATTCATTGCTGGCCGAATACCGGAGAAGAACAAGTCAGGTTGTAGATAGATTTGTCCGTCGGTAATCGAAATCACGTTCGTTGGAATATAGGCGGATACTTCACCTTCATGTGTTTCAATGATCGGTAATGATGTAAGTGAACCCCCACCAAGGTCGTCGCTTAGTTTCGCCGATCGTTCAAGCAACCGACTGTGGCAATAGAAAACGTCGCCAGGGAATGCTTCACGCCCAGGTGGACGACGCATCAGTAACGATAATTCACGATATGCGTTGGCTTGTTTGGAGAGATCATCATAGACGATCAATGTGTGTTCGCCTTTGTACATGAAGTACTCGGCCATCGATGTTCCAGAGTAAGGAGCGATGTATTGCAGCGGGGCAGGGGTGCTTGCGCCGGATACGATAACGGTGGTGTAGTCCATGGCTCCGTGTTCTTGAAGAATTTGAATCACGCCAGCGACCGAGGAGTCCTTTTGGCCGATCGCGACGTAAAAGCATTTTACTCCCAAGCCTTTTTGGTTGAGAATCGTATCGATGGCGACTGCCGTTTTACCAGTTTTTCGGTCGCCAATGATTAGTTCTCGCTGACCTCGGCCAATCGGTGTCATTGCATCGACTG
>JAYZBF010000168.1:0-5918 GCA_036338835.1 Planctomycetota bacterium | reverse complement strand
AATCACATGGGTCAAGACCATCGGGAAGTGTTAGGATGCGAAGATCGAGATGACCTTTGACAAAATGCTCCAAGACTTCGTTCGCGCGTCGGCGTCCAGCGTCATCTCCGTCGAGCACCAGTGTTACTTCCTGTGCGATTCTTTTTAGGTGTTGCACATGGATATCGTTAATCGCCGTGCCTAACACCGCAACGACATTGGTGACACCATATTGGTTGGCAACGATTACGTCGGTATACCCTTCCATTACAATCGCCTTACCGCCTTTGCGAATGGCATCAAGGGAGATATCTATTCCGTAGAGTTGTTCGCTTTTAGAAAATATTAGCGTCTCTGGTGAATTAACATATTTCGCTGCGCGGTCGTCGGCAAATTGGGGTAGTATTCGTCCGCCAAACGCAACGGTGCGATTTTGGGTATCGTGAATGGGAAAAAGTACCCTCCCACGGAAGAAATCGTAATAGCTATTGCGGTCTGCATTGTGACCGAGCAAAGCTACCGCCCTGAGTACCTCGTGCGAATATGG
This sequence comes from Planctomycetota bacterium, assembly GCA_036338835.1. GTDB lineage: Bacteria > Planctomycetota > Planctomycetia > Pirellulales > Pirellulaceae > UBA721. The sequence goes on along the minus strand of JAYZBF010000168.1, from coordinate 5,392 downwards.
TGATGTGGAAATCTGGTTCGCCAAAAAATCCCAACGGTTTGGCGCGAAGCCGACTTGATAGGTCGTCAAACTTTCTTGAGTGATTCCACGTTGCGCGAAATAGTCTCTTGCGATCTGCGCGTCCGCATGGTGTAAGAGGTATTGATGAAATATGTTCTTGGCCCAACTGGCGGCGGCATAGAGCGTCTTCTTATCATCGGGTGAGCCTGGCGTGATGTCGTCGCGGCGTGGGCCGGAGAGCTGTATACCCGCTGCCTCGGCAAGAAGTTCTAATGCTTCGCGGAAATCAACACCCTCTCGCTGCATCACAAAACTGAAGATATCACCGCCGATGTCACAGACCCAACATTTCCATGTTTGGCGGTGGGGATCGACTTGCATGCTAGGGCGCTCATCATCGTGCCAAGGGCATAATCCTACGTAGATCCGTCCTCGTTTTTGCAGATGAATACTTTGCCCTGTCAAATCAACAATATCCGTCAATTCGCGAACTTGCTCCTTGGCATCATCGTTGAATTCAGCTGGCATTGAGGTAACCGGTAGATGTCTAGATTGAACAGTGAGATGAGAAGCGGGAAAAACACTGGAAGTCACAAATATATATTAGTCTATTCGGTAAGTATAGTATTTTCCGCAGAACGCTGCGAGTGTCAAATGCACTCGGAGGATATAGCCGCAGTTTCAGTGTTGTATGATGTGCTGAAATTTGCATTCGGCACGAATAAGTCTCAGTGTTCGTGTTTATTGGGGTCACGATCGATATGAATTTGATTTATGTGCAGGTGTAGCCTCGGTAGCTTCCCAAGTAATTTTAGTAGGCCCTCATTCGTTACATCGGTATCATCAAGGTATAGCGATTGCAGTTGCTGCAGTGTGTAAAGTGCTGGTAACCCTTGGTCATCGATGGGAACACCGATCAAATGTAAAAATGATAACGATGGCATGGTTGCAATGGATTCTAGTGACTTATTGGACAAGCGTTTTCCGCCGATTCGTAATAGTTGGATGTGGGGGTGGGAGGATAAAGATTCTATCCCATCGTCGGTAAAATCGGCCTGGGGTAGATTTAGAAATTGCAGCCGCGCCATTTTTATAATAAATGGGATGGCCGCATCCGTTAAGCGGGTTCGAATGCGGAGTTGAATAAGGTTCTCCATAGACGTAAGTGGACTGAGTCCTTTTTCGGTTATTCCGCTGCCATCAATTAAGATGCTTGTGATGTGTTCGTTATTGGTGAGTAACAACAGGTCTTGGTCGGTGACACGGGGGCAGTCCAAGTGGATGGTTGTTATCGAGGGGCTGGACAGGGCCTCACTGATGACTTCGCGAGCTGTCTATTGGAGCTGGGGCCGTGATGACTCTGAGGGCGGAACACCACACGCGGATATAAACGCTAGACCTAGTAAAACTGCGAGGCGACTGTCAACAATTCGAAAACACAGGTAACGGCAGATGGAATTAAATTTGGACACGGGCAAAGGCACAAGAAGAATTATCACGTAGGTAGCAACCAACGGTAGCGTGTACTATATTGATACGTAGTTAATCGGTTTGTTTATTATACATCGCGCGTCCGACAACGCAGCAGGGTTAGGGGCCAAATGAAAAAGTTACATCAAAATATAGTGAGGCTAATCGGCCTAATCGCCATTTTGGCTGGATTAGGAATGCAAGAAACGGCACCGCCTGCTGGCGAAGCTTTGGTAACGGCCGCGATTGCCTTTCAAGATACTTTGAATCCCGAGCAGAGCAAGGTAGCGATGCTGCCCTATGATGATGAACGCCGCGTTGATTGGCATTTTATCCCTAAGGCCGAACGTAAGGGGCTCATGGTTCGCACCATGACGGGTCCGCAGAAAAAAGCTGCATCGGCAGTTTTAAGGGCGGGTTTGAGTGTGTTGGGTCATCGTAAGGTTAGACAGATTATGGCACTTGAGGGTGTTCTACACGATTTGGAAAAGGAAAATCCTGGGAAGTTTGCGCGGGATACTTTACGATACTATTACACGCTGTTTGGTGAGCCGAACGCGAAAGGGACATGGGGCCTTAGTATCGAAGGTCATCATTTGTCGTTGAACTTCGTAATCAAGGATAGCAAAGTTATTTCGTCGACACCGCAAGTTCTTTGTGCGAATCCGACCATTGTCAAAGCGGAAGTCGGTTCAGTTAAAGCGGGCACTCGCGTGTTGAAGAACGAAGAAGTATTTGCTTTTGAACTTGTGAACATGCTAGACGCTGAACAAACTAAAGTCGCTATTGTTGACGAGAAGGCTCCCCGCGAAGTCCGCAGTGCTGGTGCGGCGCAGGTTCCACCAGGCGATCCAATAGGAATCGCTTGGGGTGATTTGACTATGGAACAACGCAAACTGCTGCGTAAGATTGTGCGAGTCTATGCAGCCACGATGGCTCCCGCAATTATGGAGGAACGGATGGCTGATATTGGTGAGGCGAAATGGGCGAAGGTTCATTTCGCTTGGGCTGGCGCCACAAAACCCGGCATCGGACACTATTATCGAATTCAGGGCCCAACATTCGAAATTGAGTTTGTAAACACTCAACCGGACGCCGCTGGAAATCCCGCGAGTCACATTCATTGCATGTGGCGGGATGTGCGCGGAGATTTTGCGATTAGTAAGTAAGGACGCTGTCTTTGGCTAAGCCGCCGTTTTCAGCAAGCGACCCGCCTTTTTGAAAATGCGGTTGAACATTGGGCGAGTTAGACGACCAGTAAATGTGTTCTGTTGGCTGGGGTGATAGCTTCCCAGCAATACACGACCGTCAGGCAATCGAAAAGTAGCGCCGTGACTGAATTTTGGTATTGGGCCATCGTAAAGATCGTTATGGCGCAAGTAGTCGATCGTTGCCCGCCATGCGATTTGACCAAATGCTAAAAATACTTTGACCGGTAGAATCGCCACTAACTCTGTTAACCACGGGCGACAATTATGTACTTCCTCGCGGGTGGGTTTGTTCTGAGGGGGGGCACAGTGACATACGTTTGTAATGGCACAATTATTCAACTCAAGTCCGTCGTCGGTATGTGTTGATTCCTTTTGATTGGCGAAGCCAGTCAAGTGAAGGGCTCGATAAAGCCAGTCACCGCTGCGGTCGCCAGTAAAGATGCGACCAGTACGATTGGCTCCGTGTGCTCCTGGTGCCAATCCAATAATTAACAGCTCCGCATTTGGGTCCCCAAAATTGACGACAGGCTTTCCCCAGTATTGCTCATCGATGAATGCCCGCCGTTTGGTCTTAGCGATGTGTTGGCAGTGTTCAATTAGCCGGGGACACGCATCGCAGTCGACAATCGACTTATTGAGTGTGGTCCAACGTCTAGTATGAACTGTCGAGCGGGAGCTCATTTTCTTGGTGCCAATAGGTTGGAGATCGCGGTCTCAATTGTCGAATATGTGAACTTGAACGACGCCTCAGTTAAACGTTGGGGCACGACTTTTTGTGATTGCAATAGAACATTGGCAAATCCGCCCAATAGTATACGCAACATGAATGCCGGAACAGGGAATATAGATGGTCGGTGTATGGATTTTGCGATGGCTGCCGTCAGTTGATTGTTGGTGGAGGATTGTGGTGCGACTATGTTGTATATCCCTGAACAACTAGTGTCCGCGATTAGGAAAGCTAACGCAGCTATACAGTCGTTAATGTGAATCCATGGCACCCATTGCGTTCCGGAGCCAATCCGACCGCCGACAAACATCCTAAAGGGCCTAACCATTTGTGGTAAGGCGCCACCATCAAGTCCCAGCGGCACGCCTAGCCTTGTGGTGATCACGCGGATGTGGGTGTGCTCTAGTTCCGTTAATGGCGCTTCCCATGCTTGCACAACAGTGGATAAAAAATCCGAACCTGGTGCGCTCAGTTCCGTTAGTTCGTCGTCTCCAGGAAATCCATAATACCCGACCGCGGAACATGACAAAAACGTGTCGATATTATGTGAACCCTGCAGTAGAAAATTCGTTAAATTTTGAGTACCACTTACTCGGCTATCGTAAATACGTTTCTTTTTCGCTTCGGTCCAACGACCCTTAGCAACGGATTCACCGCTCAAGTTAACGAGTGTGTCAATCGCCTCAAAGGCTTGTGCTGGCGGGTCGCCGGCGGTGGGTTCCCACTCGACGGCACCTAGGAATTCCGCCTCACAAGTGAGCGATTTGCAGTGCTTGGCAGCGTTCGATGGATTGCGAGAAAGAACTCGATATTGATCCTCGTTTGTCAGGTTAAGCAAAAAGTTGGTGCCCACAAAACCGGTAGCACCAGAAATTAAAAAACACGTCATGAATCGACCCGGTTGTATTTAAAAGGGATGAGAAGGCCTGATTGGAATGATCAGAAGTATATTGATTAAAAGTTAGCCCAGTTCGACACTGCCAGCAAATGAGCGATGAAAATGTACGTGCTTCCATTGACCATCTTGTTTTTCCCAAATTCGGGTTTCTTCATAACTCCCAACCGTATCATTAGCGTCGGAATCTACGATTTGAATTAGACGGACGTAGGTTATGCAAGCGGCGTGTTCACCAAGCATTCGAATACGAGGCGAACAAATTGTGGATTGTTTTGCGGAGTCTTTAGTGCGGTTGAGGTAAAAATAGTGGAACGGTAGTCCTTCTACAAGTTGCCCTAATGCCTCCGGTTCATAGGCTGTTAGCGAAACGTCGCAAAGCTGGATGTAGGTCTCCCAGTCCTTGGAATCAATTGCTTGAAGCAATCGTTCGCTGAGCAACAATAATTCATCTTCTACGCAGGCGGTCATGATAAGTGGTTCTTCATCTGTGGTAGGTACGAGGCTAGGGTTGGATTGTCGAGCGTCAAATCAAAGTTCGATCTGTCGCAGCGAATTTTTAAGTACGAGTCATTGTTACTAACCTTTTGCTCCTTTTTCAAAGCATTCGGTATCTTTACGGTCGCAACGTAAGCCGCAATCGCTAGCAATAAGAGGAATCCAATAACACCAAATATGTTAGTCAATAGTCCGTTTGTGCGTTCGCCCATTACATCCGAAGAATTAGTCAACCATAATAGGACTCCGGCAATAAGAGGCCCAGCGATAACAGTTACCGCTTGTGCAGAAACAACTGCTGGTACGGTATTCATGCCGGCTAGTTTTGCTAGTAATGCAACTATCATTCCCGTAAGCAACACACCCGTTGTAAGTATCTTGGGACCTTTACTGTCAGCAGTTGAGCCACAACCCAAACCATCAGAAAGAATAAAACCGGCGATCATAGAATTAACTAGAAACGATGAATACGCCGCTGAAAACAGTCCAATACAAAACAGGAGTTTACCTTTACTACCAAATGCCGGTTCTAATGCTGCCGCCACATGTTCGACGTCTTCTAGTTCTTTGTCTGCCAGAACGGCTGCGGCG
>JAYZBF010000167.1:0-47355 GCA_036338835.1 Planctomycetota bacterium | reverse complement strand
GTTAAAATATGGAGATAAATTCCCTGCACAATTAACAGCACAAAGGCCGCCGGCATGTCAGTTTACCCACGAGTATTTAAAGTTCGCCAATTGTTTGATGTTGAACAAGTGGATGATGTGGCAGCTGCTGTTGATTCGAGTTTGGCAGCGTTGGACTTAGGAGCCAAGATACAAGCGGGGGATACGGTCGCGATATCTGCCGGCAGCCGTGGCATTGCGAACATTGATATTGCGATAGGGGCGATTGTAAAACATTTGCAGGCATTAGGCGCTGAACCTTTTGTGGTTCCTGCGATGGGTAGTCATGGGGGTGGAACCGCTGAGGGCCAACGGGAAATCCTAGCGGGCTATGGGATTACCGAAGAAATGATGGGTTGTCCAATTCTCGCTTCGATGGAAACGGTTGTTGTCTGTGAAGCGGCAGAAGGGTTTCCGGTCCATTTTGATAAACATGCTTGGGAAGCAGATCATGTAGTGGTGTGTAATCGCGTCAAGCCTCACACACACTTTGTTGGAGAAATCGAAAGCGGCTTGATGAAGATGATGTTGATTGGTCTTGGAAAACACAACGGCGCAAAAATATATCATCGAGCCATCATGGACTTTAGCTTTGCCCAAATCGTTCGCAGCGTGGCTAAAGAGGTGTTAGATAAATGTGGAGTGATTGCGGGCGTGGCGCTCGTTGAAAACCAATTAGATAAAACAGGGAAAGTTGCTGCCGTGCAGCCGCATGAGTTAGAAGATCGAGAAAAGGAATTGTTAGTTGAAGCGAAAAGGATGATGCCAACCATTCCGTTTGAAGATGTGGATTTACTTGCGATTGACCAAATTGGCAAAGACGTCAGTGGATCTGGCATGGATACCAATACCATTGGGAGAAAATACAATGATCATAAAGCGAGCGAGGGAGAGACGCCGCGAGTGCGATTTGTGGCTGTGCGTGGTTTGACGACAGCAACTCATGGGAACGCGACAGGATTAGGGATGTCGGAGTTTTGCCGGTCTCGGGTTATTCGCGAAGTGGATAAAAAGATCACTAGAATCAATTGCATTACTGGTGGACATGTGACCGCAGCGATGGCGCCTTTGGATTATGAAACCGATCGAGAAATTGTAGATGTCGTGTTACAGTCCTGTGGATTGACCCCACCAGAGAATATCCGATTTGTTTGGATTCGTAATACACTCGATGTAGCCGAGTTTATTTGCAGTGAAGCATATTGGGATCAAGTTCAAAGTCGGGATGATTTAGAGATTATTAGTGACCTCCACGAATTACCGTTTGATGCAGACGGTAATTGGGTTGATAACGTACACATGGCAATTCAGTAACAGCCACCGATTTTGCTGAGGCGAACGGTCTAGAGAATCCCGCCGAAATCGCCGTCCCAACTCCGTCAGAGGTTTTTCCTTCGTGTCAGGTAATAAGCAATCCCCCCAACGCACGTTATCCGCATTTGATGGTGCCTGTATTATTGTTGGCATTATTATTGGGGCCGGTATCTATCAAACCACGCCTATGGTCGCAGCAAATGCCGGCTCGGTTCAATGGATATTGGGGATCTGGGCGCTAGGTGGATGTTTAGCACTTGTGGGAGCATTGTGTTACGTTGAACTTGCAATGACCGTTACCCACGATGGCGGTGAGTATGCATATTTGGTCAAAGCCTACGGAAAAGAAACGGGGAGTTTTTTCGCTTGGATCGAGTTTTGGATAATCCGTCCTGGTAGCACAGGTCCGATGGCGATGCTGTTTGGCAACTATGCCTACGAACTGTTTCCGCTTTTTCCCGCGTCGCCAGATTCCCTGATGGGCGAAATGTTCTATGCCGTATTGGCAACGACGATATTGTTAGTCGTCAATCTATTTGGTTTGCGAGCGGGTAAGCTGACACAAAATGCGCTTACGGTTTTCAAGGTGTTGGCTTTGTTAATTCTCGTCGGCGGATCCGTGATTGCGATTGGGGTGTCACCGGATGCCATCGTTCCGTCCACAGTTGCGGCGACTGCGCCAATGCAAGGGCAGTCATTTGATGGGTTCTTGTTCGCCATGGTGCTCGTCATGTTTACTTATGGCGGGTGGAATGATATGTCATTTGTCGCGACCGAAATAAAAAACCCAGCGAAGAATATTCCACGAGCTTTAGTGCTGGGTGTTTGTACGGTTTCGGTCATTTATTTGCTTATTAACATTGCGATGTTGATGGCACTCGGGCACACGGGCTTGGCAGCATCCGATACGCCAGCATCTGACATGTTGAAAGTGACGATTGGCTCGGGTGCGGAAAAAATTATGGCATTGTTAATTTGTATTACGGCGTTAGGGGCGGTGAATGGGATGATGTTTACCAGCGCGAGAATTTATCATGCACTAGGCAACCAAGTGCCCGCCTTTGCGTGGCTCGGGAAATGGAATTCGCGACTGCAAGTTCCCGCTCGGTCATTGGTTGTGCAATCGGTTGTTACACTAGCAATGGTCATTGGATTTGGTTGGCAAACTAACGGATTCGAACTGCTCGTGCTTTTTGTCTCGCCCTTTATGTGGAGCTTTTTTGTGCTACTGGGGATCGCAATGCTGGTGTTTAGGTATCAGGGACTGGTGCCCCCAGATAAATTTCGTACCCCTTGGTTTCCAGTATTGCCCCTAGTTTTCGTGTTATCGAGTGGCTTCATTACTTATCGAGCAGCCGATTATTTTTTGTTTATGGTTGAATCAATGGAGTTGCTTCGCGACCGGTTTTTTATGGGACTGAGCATTGCCACGGCATTTGTAGTGTTAACGGGCGTGATAGTGGCGATAAGGACGCGGAAAAATGACTCTGCTGATGGTTAAGGCCGCAGTGGAACTTGTTTATTTTGATGACCGCACCATTTTTTTCTTGAAACCGATCTCCTAAAACTTTAGGATGGTTGTAGTAAGTGATTAAGTGGGCAACCACAGCAATCTTCCACAATAGATTTTCGCTTCCATCGGTATTCACCGCATTTACAGCGTGGAAGAAGCACTGGGCTTGTATTGAGTTGCATCTAGCACGGCTCTTTTTTACTGTTCAATAGTGTTGCAACGTAATTAGCGATGAGCTGCTCTGTACCCGCATTTGCATTGCTTACTTTAGTTAGCCGATCACTGGCCAAGATAGAGGTCATTCCAAAATTTTGGCTGGTTAACAATGGAATCGCGGCGACTAGACGCCCAAAAAGGTCTTTTTCATGGAGGTCAAGAACGATGTTAATTCAAACTCGCACAGTAACGGTTAACTCTGCATTTTTAGAAGAAATCAAGCAATTGAATCAGGAATTGTGGAATCTACTTGAAGCTATTTCGCTGGCATGTACACAGCGGCTGGAGGACGAGGAGAACTGCACCTGTTTTTGCATTCGCTTAACGCGACTCCGTGACCAGCTAGCGACTCATTTTTCTCTGGAAGAGGCATTTGGTTATCTTGATGGACCGATAGGTATTGCGCCACGATTGAGTGATCGCGCTGATCAATTGCGGTTGGAACATATTGAATTGGCCGAGCGGATTGCTGCCTTAGTTGATTTCTCTTGGACCCTGAATGAACGCCAACGGCTCAAACAAGGCTTCCGTAAAGTGGTCCGCGAGTTTGATGGATTTCATGCTCAGCTACGTAGCCATGAACGGAAAGAGCAGATGTTGATTTTGCAAGCCTATGGTGATGATATAGGCTGTGGCGATTAATGCAGCGGATAGGTCCGTGGCTGGTATGTACAGACGCTCAGTGTTTATCCGGGGCCGATGCCGTAGATGTGTTGGATCGGTGTCTGGTGCCCCCAAGTAATGTCATCTCGCGTAACGCCTAGTGCTTTTGCGATTTTATCACGATCGCTTGGCGACGGTGTCCATCGCCCCATCAAAATCGCAACGATGCGGTGTTCGTCAACGCCGGTCTGCTCAACCAATTGTTTCAGCGTAAACTGTTGTTCGTGGCACAATGTGGCAACAGTTTTTGTGCTCATTGAAAGTCCCTTTCGAATCCAATTCGGCGATATTCCTGCACACGGGGTTCCATATAATGCCCCCAAAAAATATCTTGCACGGTCAAATCCAACGCCGCAGCAATTTGCTGTCGTTCGCGCGGTGATGCGGTCCAGCGCCCAACGGTGATTGCTTCCACGCGCCCTTTGTCCAACGAAGACAATTCAGCTAGTTCGATAATAGTAATGGCACGTTTTTCAAGTATGTAATCAAGTGTTCGCACTTCAGATAGCCTGTAGCTAGAGATTGCTTTACCTTATATAGCAATAGTATACGTCGATTGTTCCTGTTGGGAAGTTACCGAATTAGAAGATTATGGCCCGTAACGGGAATAGGGTGGGCATACTGTGGATGTTAATCCCCAATATGGCCGATAGTTGAATATGTATATAGTTGCAGCAATTTAACAGGGTTTGACACATATATAGGCGTCTGATAACATTGCGCGTAGGTATTATAGGATCAAGAAGTTATAAAAAACTAGCTAATCTGCGGGCAAAAAGCCGTTTCTTAAACGCAGCCTAAAAACACAGAAGTAGGAGTGATCAAGGCGAATGTCTATTGATTCAATTGATAAAACAACCGATGCACCTGTCGTCGAAGAACAAACGTACCAATACCCAGGTACACCCACCACTTGCGATGGTGCGGAAGCAGTGGTTTGGGTGGAAACAAACATCAGCCAAGGCAGTGGCGCATATCCGATTACTAGTTCGACAACCATGGGATCCGGATTCAACGCCGCTCGTCAAAATGGAGTTCCTAACCTCTGGGGCGATGAACTCGTTTTTGTCGAACCGGAAAGTGAACACTCGGCAGCGACGTTTTGTGAAGGCTTTGCCTTAGCAGGTGGTCGCGTCACGAACTTTACTTCAGGCCAAGGGTTGGTTCTGATGAAAGAAGTGCTTTACACCATTTCGGGTAAACGCTTGCCAGCTGTATTTAACATTGGATCTCGAGCGTTAACGAGCCAAAGCCTAAACGTCCACGCGGGTCATGATGATGTCATGAGTGTTGCCGATTGTGGTTGGGGTGTACTGTTTGGCCGAAATGCTCAAGAAGCTCAAGACTTATGCTTGATCTCTCGGCGGGCTGCCGAAGCAAGCTGTACTCCGTTTCTGAATGTACAAGATGGATTTTTGACCACCCATACAGTCGAAACGGTACGATTACTTGACAAGGAATTCATGAAGGATTTTGTCGGTAAGCCGGAAGACAAGATTATGAATCTTATGGGAACGGAAAGCCCATTGATGTCTGGCGTGGTTCAAAACCAAGATTCCTATATGAAGGGCAAGATTGCCCAGCGCTGGTATTACGATCAAGTGGAACCTGCAATCGAAGAAGCCTTTCAAGAATTCTATCGACAGACTGGACGTCGCTACGATTTAATCGAGCCTTATCGCTGCGAAGATGCCGAATATGTTCTTGTGGGTATCGGGTCGTACATGGAAACGGCACAGATAACGGTTGATTATTTGCGTGAAGAGCTTGGCATCAAAGCCGGCTGTTTGAATATTTATTGTTTCCGTCCTTTTCCAGCATTACGCATCGTGGACGCATTAAAGGATTGTAAAGCGATTACCGTTATTGAACGAATGGACGATCCACTTTCGACAACCGGTAACCACCTCACGCGAGAAATCAAAGCGGCATTTTGTGATGCAATGAATGGCCAAAGTGGTTGTACAAAAATCGATAGCATGCCTCGCATCTATCATGGTGCTGCTGGGTTGGGAAGTCGTGATGTTCGGCCTGGTGACATTAACGCCATTTTTGACAACATGATTAATGATGGTCAGGACTTCTTCTGTGTCGGCATTAAACACGCCACAGCACTTGCGCCTAAAGAAGACCCCGATTTGCGTCCAGCGGGTGCATTTTCCATGCGAGGTCATTCGGTTGGTGGTTTTGGAAGTGTTACGACAAACAAGGTGATTGCCACGATTGCTGGTCAAGTGTTTGGTAAAGACGTTCAAGCATATCCAAAATATGGATCGGAAAAGAAAGGCTTACCGACAACTTATTATCTGACGATTGCCGAATCACATATTTATACCCACTCGGAATTGGAATACGTCAACCTAGCTGTGCTCAATGACACCAACGCCATTCTCACGGGCAATCCACTAAACGGGTTGGTCGAGGGCGGCGCGGTCTTTATGCAAAGTAATTTTGCTGACCCCGCTGATGTGTGGGAGCGTATACCTACCGACCTCAAACAAGTCTTTAAGGACAAAAAACTGCGTTTGTACTATACAGACATGGTGGACATCGCCCGAGAGGTTGCTTCTGTTGCAGATCTCGAAATGCGTATGCAAGGAATCGTACTGTTAGGTGCGTTTCTAAAGTTAACGCCATTTGCCACGGATAGTGGCATGAGTGATGATGAAGTATACGCTGGTGTTGAAAAAGCGTTGCGTAAATATTTTGGCAAACGTGGAGAGCAAGTTGTGCAGGATAACCTGACGTGTGTTAAACGCGGGTACAGTGAAATGCAACAGGTGCCCGAAGAATTAATTCAATCATAATTTAAGTGCTTTGCCAGCGAAAAGCTTGCAAGACATAGTTTTTAAGTCTACAGGTTTTATACCGGTAGTACGAAAGATAACCATGGCTACAATCGATAAACCGTCGGTCAATGAACCCAACGACCGCGATCCACATAACAACAACTCCTTCGGTACGCTGGTCGATTCCGCACCAGAAGGACTTGAACTACCCGTGCTCAACGTTGAAGATTTTAACGAGCGCATTATTCGTTCCTATGAATCCGGCGGAGCAGAAAAATCGCTTGAAGCCGATCTTTCCGTAGCACGATCGCTTGTTCCAGCAGGTACTGCCGCATTTCGTGACTTTAGCTACGTGTCACCGGAAATCCCAGAATTCATTATTGAAAATTGCACGGGCTGTATGGATTGTGTAACGCAGTGTCCTGACACAGCAATCTTAGGGAAGGTTTTATCGGAGACAGATCTCAATACGAAGCTAGCAGGCATTGAAGACGAAACCGACCGCGAGATGTTTGGCAATCAGTGGGCCAAGACGCGGAAGTATTATGATGCTCCACAGAAAAAAGGCCATGAAGGCGGCCGTTTCGCAATTCTGATTGACCCCAGCAAGTGTAAAGGTTGTGCCGAATGTGTCACGGTATGTGATGACTTGGCATTAGAGATGATTCCAAAATCTGAAAAGACGATGGATGATATTCGCAAGAGTCATCGCTTTTTCAAAGAATTTGGACCTTCGGATGACACGTATATCAATGACAAATTGTTGATTGATATGATGCTCAAGGAAGAAACGCATATTTATGTTGGTGGAGCGGGGTCGTGTGCAGGTTGTGGTGAAGGTACCGCGCTGCGAATGATGTGTGCTGCTACAGGTGCTATGCACGGCGACCAATGGGGGATTGTTGCGGCTACTGGGTGTAACACCGTTTATACATCGACCTATCCATATAATCCTTACCTCGTACCTTGGACTAACTCGCTGTTTGAAAATGCTCCAGCTGATGCGATGGGGGTACGGGCGCGTTGGGATCAAATGGGCAAAGACGAGCAACCTATTTGGTGTATCGGTGGTGACGGTGCGATGTTTGATATTGGTTTTCAATCACTGTCGCGAATGTTAGCGACGGGTATGAATATCAATGCCTTTATTCTTGATACGCAAGTTTATTCGAACACCGGTGGGCAAGCTTCGACGGCAAGCTTCATGGGTCAAAACACTAAGATGAGTTTGCACGGTAAGAAATACAAAGGGAAACAAGAGCGTCGTAAAGAAATGGCACAAATTGCAATCATGCACCCCAATACATATGTAGCCCAAACAACCTGTGCTCACACCAACCACTTTTATAAGAGCGTTATTCGAGCTCTCGAGTACGATGGACCGTCGGTTATCATCTGTTACACGACCTGCCAGCCTGAGCATGGCGTGGCTGATAATATGGCTGCTGACCAAGCACGACTAGCCGTGGATTCGCGGGCGTTTCCGATGATGACGTATGATCCAGACGCAGGTGTTACGATCAAAGAACGAATGTCGTTGCAAGGCAACCCTGGCATGAAGAATGATTGGTGGACGAATCCAAAAACAAAAGAAGAAGTTAATTTTATTGACTTTTGTCGAAGCGAAGGACGCTTTGCCAAGCATTTTGATAAAGATGGAAACCCATCGGAAATTTTGCTTGCTGCTACACAAGAACGTCTTGAAAATTGGCACGTGCTGCAGGAATTAGCTGGACTGATTTAGAGCTAAGCTAAGAAATTGACGCGACAAGTTGTAAAACCAAGAAGAGCTTGATCCCCATTAGTCGGGCAGAACGGTTGGTGATCTTTGTAGCCGGTGCTTGCAGCTGTTTGCAAGGAAATACAAAATGTCGGATTCTGATAAATGTCGTTCTAACTCAAACGAGGTACCTGATAGCTCGGTACCCGATGTTGGCGAATATCGTACTGCGGGTCAAACCGTACCAAATAATTTGCCCTTGTTTCTTACCTCGGTTTGGCAATGTGAATCTACCGAACAAGCGGATGCAATCCTGGCTGGTGCGCAGTCTGGATTTGTTTACCAACGTGAAAGCCATCCCAATGCGAATCAATTCGCAAAAGCGTGTCGGACGCTGCACAAGGCAAAGCACGCTACGGTTACCTCATCTGGAATGGCGGCGTTGTCGCTAGCAGTACTGTCGCAACTCCAACACGGTGACCACGTAGTTGTTTGTAATCGCCTGTACGGTCGCAGCATCGTTTTACTTGGTGGTGAATTACAGCGATTAGGCATCCAACACTCGTTAGTAGATAGTTGTGACCTGCAGGCTGTAGAAGATGCCATGACAGACAATACTCGATTAATTGTCGCCGAAACTATCTCCAACCCGATATTGCGGATTTCCGATATCAAGGCATTGGCAGAGATTGCTCATTCCGGCGACGCACAATTGCTCGTAGACAATACTTTTGCAACGCCGATTGTATGTCAACCCCTTGAGCTGGGCGCTGATTTAGTACTTGAAAGCGTTAGTAAGTTTATGAATGGACATGGCGATATCATGCTTGGCATACTCGCCGGGAATCACGACGACTGGGAGCGAGTCGAATCGGTGAATTCAACGTGGGGCTTAGCTAGTAGTCCGTTGGAGTGCTGGTTGGCATGTCGCGGTGTTGCGACGTTGGCACTCAGAATAAGCCGAGCGTGTGAATCGGCACTCAAGGTAGCTGAATACTTAACCGAGCACGACGCCGTAGAACGAGTCGTTTATCCAGGCTTGGAATCACATGATGATTTCCAATTGGCACAGCGGCAGTTTAATCAAGGCAGTGGTCATGTTGTCACGTTTCAGATGACAGGGGGTCGCACGGCGGCGGATCAAGTGATGGCGAGTCCCGCACTTGCGTTTTGCCCGTCACTGGGCGATGTGACAACGACGATAAGCCATCCCCTTTCTACCAGCCATCGAGGATTATCTCTCGAACAACAGCAACAACTTGGCGTCAATGGCGCCACGATACGGCTGTCTGTGGGCATTGAAGAGAGCGATTCTATTCTCGAGCGGTTGCAAATGGCATTAGAGCGGTAACAGATTCGCTCAAATTAACCAAAACAGGACTGGTTATCAACGATATCGTGTCTTAAACTCAAGGAATAGCGAAATCAAACAGATTAAGGAATCGGTTCGCTTTTCATAGGTAAGTTTAGTAACGTATCGAAACACATGTTAGGCTATTGGGTTTAAGGCTGTATGAATAAGAAGAAAGAAGAAGCACTTGAAGTCGAAGGCACTGTAACACAGGCATTAGCGAACACTAGGTTTCGCGTGCAGTTGGATAACGGCGCAGAAGTTCTAGCCCATGTAGCCGGTCGCATGCGAAAACATTTTATTCGAATTGTGCCAGGCGATAAGGTTCGAGTTGAACTTTCACCCTACGACCTCACCAAAGGCCGCATTACTTTTCGAGAACGATAGTCTAATACTTTACGATTTTAAGCGAATATATATTGAATCAGTGACAGCGATGGATTCTGTCAAATATAGACCAACGGAATGGGAATAGTCATTTTGGTTGGCGGGCCATCATTAGTACGATAGCAAGCCACCGCTAACCTCCGACCCCGTATCTTAAAACTCCCTTTTTGGAGAAGGTTATTATGAAAATTTTCAAACAAGCAACGCTCGTTGCAGCAATGTTGTTGGGGCTCGTTTTGCCTCAAATGCAAGTTGACGCTCAGACCGCGGCCGAAAAACCGATGGCGATAGTGGCAATTAATAATTACGCCGACTTATCAAAAGATCTCGTTTATTTGCTTGATCTAGTGGGTCCTCCGGGAACCGCTCAACTTGTGGAACTACAAGGAGCGGGATTTGCTGAAATGTTGGACACGACCAAGCCAATTGGTGTGATCGTCCAGCCAGATGGAATATTGGGCTATAAACTGCTGGCATTTATTCCAACTAATAATGTCGATGTAATTTTACAGACGCTGGCAGGTTTTGGCATTATTGCTGAATCGACACCCGAAGGCTTAACCAAGATTGATGCTGGCGGAACACCTATTTACATTAAAAAAGGTACCGGCTGGGCATTTGTTTCCAATACCAAAGAAGCGCTTGTTACCCCGCCTGCCGACCCAGTTGCATTGCTAGGTGGCTTGGATAAGCAATATGACGTTGCCATTCAAGGTAATATCGATGCAATTCCCGAAGTATTCAAGCAATTGATGATGAGTCAGATCGAAGTTGGTATGCAACAGTCGATTCAACAGCCATTGCCAAATGAAACGGAAGAAGCATTTGAAGCACGTCGAGCGATTGCTCAACAAGGCATGGCAGACGTCCAAAAGATGATCAACGAGCTTGAGTCGATTACCGTCGGATTGAACATCGATCAAACGCGGCAATCGGTTTATTTCGATTTTGGCATTACAGCCAAAGAGGGAACGGAGACGGCGAAGCAGTTTGCTTACGAAGATACGACCACACAATTGGCCGGTTTTCTAACCGACTCAGCTGCCACGCAAATGAATTTGTCATCGTCGTTTGATACAGCTCAAGCAGAGCAAATCAATATATCACTCGAAGCTTTGCGAAGTCAGGCAATTGCTCAAATTCAAAACGACCCAACGATTCCTAATGAGGAATTGCGGGGTTTGGCGATCAAAGCGATTTCTACTTTCATGGATGTTGGTAAGGCTACACTTAGCTCAGGCAAAATTGATTTGGCCGGCAGCGTGGATTTGACCGATGCGGGGATCTCAGTGATCGCAGCTGCGGTCGTGCCACAAGCCGAACAGCTTGATCAAATTGTCCGTGACTTTGTAAAAATTGCCACTGAGCAAGACCCTTCTTTTCCGGAAGTAGAAATCGACGCACAGAAAAAAGGCGATACTTCTTTTCATGTGATTCAAATTCCGATTCCTGAATACGAAGCCGAAGCGCGGTCAGCTTTTGGCGATGCTGTTGAAATTAGTATCGGTATGGGCCCTGATCGTGTTTACATTGGCGTCGGCAAAGACAGTCTCAAACGATTGTCAGCCGCAATCGATGCATCCGCCGCGGATAAAGGCAAAAAAGTTTCAGCCGCCTTGTTAAAGGGTTCGGCGAAGAAGATTTTGCAGTTTGCCGCTGAGCAAACGCAAGATTTGAGTTTACAGCAAGCCGCTGCCGCTGCTGGATCTATTGCCGGTAAGGATACTGCTAGCATGGAACTCACTGCGATCAAGAATGGTGCTCGTTACCGCATTGAGCTTGAAGCCGGTGTGTTGAAAGCCATTGCAGTTGGCATAATGGCCGCTCAAGCTGAAGCAGGATTGGATGACAGCCCTTTTTAAGCAAAGTTATTGACCAGATGATAAAAGCGGTGTCGGGTCATCAGCCTGACACCGCTTTTTTATTTTCAGCCAACCCCTGTTTGTGACTTTTAGGTTTAACGATGTCGAGCTCTACTTCCAAAAAAATATTTTCAACCACGCGCACTCATATCGCGGCGATTTCAATTAAAGAAATTGCAACGCAATTCAGCACACCAACCTTCGTTTATGACGCGGAAGTTATTTTGCGACGCGTGGCGGAGCTTAGTGAATTCGATGTGGTCCGTTACGCCCAAAAAGCCAATTCGAACCTAGCGGTTTTAGCGTTGATGAAACAGCAGGGAGTTGTTCTTGATGCGGTCAGCGCCGGTGAAATCCATCGCGCACTACGGGTTGGATATCAAGGAGGCAGCGATGCGAGCGGGCGGCATGAGATTGTTTATACCGCAGATATTTTTGATCAGGATGCGTTGGCACTTGTGCAGGAACACCGTATTCACGTTAATTGTGGTTCGGTGGATATGATTGAACAACTCGGCAAGGTGGCGCCGGGCGTAGAAATCACGTTGCGGATCAACCCTGGGTTTGGGCACGGGCACAGCGAAAAGACAAATACGGGCGGCTCTCAATCAAAACATGGAATTTGGCACGAGCAACTAGAAGAGTGTAAGACGCTTGCCGCTCAATATGACATCACCATTTCCGGATTGCATATGCATATTGGTTCAGGGTGTGATATGGAGCATTTGTCACAGGTTTGTGGCGCGCTTGAAAACGCGGCTGCCGTTGTTGGCGATACGGTTCGGACGATTAGTACCGGTGGTGGGTTGCCGATTCCTTACAGCGCTGAAGAGGAACATATTGATTTAGGACAGTTCTATGGTTTGTGGAACGCTGCGCGGCAGCGAATTGTCGACCAAGTTGGTCATGAGTTGTGCTTGGAAATCGAACCTGGCCGTTTCTTAGTGGCGGAAAGCGGATTCTTAGTAACTCAAATTCGATCAATAAAAACGACTTCGGATAAACAATTTTATTTGGTTGACGCTGGTTTCAATAACCTCGCTCGACCAATTATGTACGGCGCCTATCACCCGATTTCAATTGCAGTTGAAGAGGACGAGAATCGCCAGCATATTGATGTTGTCGTCGGTGGGCCATTATGCGAATCGGGTGATATATTTACTCAACAGGAGGGCGGCTTCGTTTGCACTCGAAGTTTACCAGAGGCACAAGTTGGAGATTACTTAGTGCTTGAGTGTGCCGGTGCTTACGGCAGCGTGATGGGCTCCAATTATAATTCGAAATTGCTTGCTGCCGAAGTAATGATTCAAGATGGAATACCGCATTTGATACGAGTACGGCAGACATACGACGCTTTGATGGTCGACGAACGAGTTGTGGACGCATAAAAAAGTGCCGCCAAAGACGTCAGCAATGGCGACTTTCGTTGGCTAACCTATTTGCTCCGTGCCGATTAGTATTTATAATCAACACCACAACGAGATACCTAAAATACAGGTAGTGCTCAACTTTCAAAGGATGCCTTTGATGGCCGCAAAAAAAACAGCCCGAAAAAAAGTGCCCAAGACATTAGCTGTCATCAATGCTGATAATTGCACAGGTTGCGAGGCATGCCTTGAAGTATGTCCAGTGGACTGTATTGAAATGAAGCACTTCGGCTTGGGTACGAAGGGCAACCAAAGTTGGTGTGAAATCGACTTAGAAGCATGTGTTGGGTGTGACGTGTGTGTGCATATTCCCACGAAATCTTCAAATCCATATGAGCTTCTCGTTTGTCCATGGGATGCGATCGAAATGGTTCCCACGGAGCATGTTGCGGCTGTCGTAGCTCAAATTGGTGGTCCACCAGAATATATCTATGAGAACTGGGACCGTCTCGTTGGTACTGCTCAGCACCTAGCGGAACTTCGCGCAGGCGGCTAAACGGCTTAGATACTGCCGCATGAATTTAGAGAGTCGTTACAAAAGCTATTTTGACATTGATCAGCGGGTGATCGTACTGTCCATTTGCCGGCGGACTTCGGTAAGAATCTGCGCCTCAAAATCTTCATGCCACAGGGCTGGAAAACCGTAATACGTATTGGACCCACCCCCTTCGTAGCCCCCTTCACGCAAAACTCGTAGCGACGGAATATAGGCCATAACGTCGTTGCTGTACCCCGCCACCCAAATTGCAGGACTGCGGTAGGGACTCGTCGGTTGTGGCCCCTGTTTAATTTTAATTGCATAATCGACCACCACTTCGCCGCCAAGAAAAATCCACTGCACACTATTGCCTAGGTGCCATGTCTGAATGGGGTAGGAGTATGTTTGCGGTAAGCCGCTTTTACTGTCGAGCTGATTGAGCAGATATTGAGCAAATGGTTTTTCATACTGGTTCCCGTCACGTTGTATTGTTTCTAGTTCCTTTTGTGTAATGGGCGCAGCTGTGCGGCCTTGGATTTCCCGATACTGAGTTTGTAATGGGCCAACGACTTTTTGCATCCGACCTTGCAAGACACTGTTTACGGCGGTTGCCAAGCGACCGCCGTATGATTTGGCAAGCTCGACAGTTCGGCGCGGCAAAGGGTTTTGGTCGGCGCCGCAACCCGCCCAAAACATAGCGGTTACCCCAGGATTGGTTTCCTCAAGTGCTATTTGAGCAAATCCGGGGTAATCACCAGACCATTGTGTAAACGAAAGAACGGTTGAGTGGCAGGCATAGCCAAACACGACGGTTTTCAATTTGAAATCGGCATCACGAATAGCGAGCACTGGCACATCGTGATCGAACGGCCCCTTTAGTTCGCCCTCGATTCGCAGCTGTGGCACACTTGCTTCGGTGTTGTTACGTCGGTTCACAGCAACAGTACAATTCCCGTTGCCCCAAGTTAGCGATACAGGTTGCATGGCTTTGTATGCCGCGGCGACAACATCGATGAGCATGGTACGTAGCTGAACGGTATATTGCGAGATTCTAGCGGCTTCGGCATCTGGCGCACGTAAATAATGCAGCGGTACAAGGTTATCACTTAATGCGGGGCCGGTGTGAGTGTGAGACGTAGCGATTGCAAACTGGTCGCGACTCAGCCCATGGTTTTTCTGCAAGGCCGTGGCAATTACTTTAGTAGACTCAGCCCCGATGCCAATTAGGTCCGCGGTAATCAGAACCGCTTCGTGGCCGTCCGGATCTCTTAATACTAGAGCTTTGGCCCAGATATCGGTCAACTTTCCATCTGCGGGAACAGTACGTCCGCCGTAACCGGACATCCACATAAAATGGTTTGGCGTAATTTTAACTTTGGCCACGCCAGCTTCCCATACCGCATTTTCTGTGGCGTCGCAGCTAAAGACAAACATGCTGGCTAACAGCATCGATAGGCAAAATCGCATAATATTCTCACTTGATTCGATTGGTCAGTAGTTCTTTACGGGTATACAGCGTATCGCGCCATTTTATGCCACCGCGGATATAAAATAAAACGGTAGCGCGAATTATTGTGAAAACAAACACGATAATAATCCACGGAAGAAATAGTGCGCAGATTGGGTTCACTCGAATACGCCACGCCATGATGGCCGACGAGACTAGCAGCAGCACACAAACGACGCTGAGCAACATCTGGGGGGTATCTGGTAAAACAAATATGCCGATGAATGGCCAGAGAAACGTTAAGGCTAAACTTATTACGGCGAGGGTCATCAGCCCCAAATTATATCCAACGGTGGCGTATACGTTTTTGTCTAAGCCAACGACTAGTTCAGAAATAGACTGATACCAAGGAACACTTATATCCTCCCGCGCTTGGAGTACATGTTGACGAAAGCCTTGCCGCTTGATGAGCTGTCCAATCATCAAATCATCAACCACTTCCATGCTGATTTTGTGATGCCCTTGAATTTGTTCGTAGACCTCTTTGCGGATCAAGTTGAATGCGCCTAAGCCCAACGCCGCAGTACGGCGCGGATTGGCTACTTGCCATGCCCGATAGAACACTATGAAAACACGAAAAAAGAATATCACGAACGCATCTAGCCATAAATTAGGCATCGGTACACTCGGAAACATTGTCAGATGGTCGACTTGGTATTGTTGGCTGTAGGCAACGGCGCGACGCAAGCAGAGGGGGTCAAAGGAGACGTCCGCATCGGTAAAAAGCAGGTAGTCTGTTTGTGACTCGTCAGCGCCGAGTTGCAAAGCGTGGTTTTTACCGAGCCAGCCCGAGGGTAATTCTTCGACGTGAGCAACATGCAGTCGTCGATCACCATGAGCTAATCGATCTAAGATATCGCCGGTACTGTCGGTTGAGCGATCATTGACTGCTGTGAACCGCAGATTTGGATAATCTAATTTCAACATCGACTGGATGGCGGGTTCGATGTCACGTTCTTCATTGCGCGCGGCGATGACAATGGTAACGCTGGGCCACAGGGCGCCCTCGGGAATGGGTTGGTCGCGCAATTGAGGCAAAGATGACAACGAGTAATGCGCAAGGCCTTCGAATATTGTGATGGCCAGTACGTGAAACACTGTGATCCAAATCAGCCATTCAGCTTGCATTACTAGTACTTTCGATCAAACGAGTTGTGATTCGATTTCCCGTAGATAGCGGATACTGTCACTGGCTAACGTCTCTACTCCCGGTTCGTAATCAAATACTTCGACACTGACCCAGCCGCTGTAGTTGGTATCTTTGAGCGCTTGCATTATCGGCAAAAAATCAACATCCCCCATACCTGGCCCCCGCAGGTTTTCATCGTTAGCATGAAAATGGGCAGTAATATCCGCGTGTCTGCGGATGATTCCATCGACAGGTTCACCCATTGAGCACATCGCTTTCACGTCCAAGTGCAATTGCACATTTTCGGCAGCAACGCGTGAACACAGGTCGGCACCTTGGTCAGCGGTCAGTAAAAAATCACCTTCTAATGGCGATAAGGGTTCCACGGCAATAATAACATGCAGTTCGTCTAAGATTGGTACGACTTGTCGCAAAACATCGGCGGCATAATTAAGTGCCGTATCGTGATCGATACCCGGCAGTAAATTCCGTTGTTGTGGAGATCCAAGTACCATTACATGTCCGCCCAAGTCGCTGCAGAGTCTTGCTAGCTCGGCTAGATACTCAGCAGTCTGTCGCCGGATTGCAGCGTCAGGGCTCGTTAGATAGAGTCCTTCAGTTTTCGCGAGGAGCCAATGCAAACCAATGATTTCCAGTCCGTGGTCGTCTGCAAGTTGTCGAACGCTAGTTCTGCGTTCGGTTGAAATATCGAACACGTTTTCTTCGATAGTAAATGGAGCAAATTCCAGTGCGTCATAGCCAAGGCTTTTGGCGGTGGCGAATGCTTTTTCAAAAGGCCATTCTTGAAACGTCTCATTGCAAATCGCGTACTTCATACGTCAATTCCTGGTAACGATGGTTGGTCTGTGTTTTGGGGTGTTTTCTTTTTGGGTTTACTACCTAAGCGGCGTCCGTTGGCGGTTGAAGGTGCACTAATATGCGGTTCAGGTGCTCCGTCTAAATCGTCGCCGGGCGTGATTTGCTGAAGTCGAGTTTCGACCGCGTTAATATACTGTTCTGATAATTCAAATCCCAAGTAATCGCGTTGCAACTTTTTAGCGACTGCAAGTGTGGTGCCACTACCTGCGAACGGGTCCATTACCAATTCACCTGAGTTGCTTGAGGCGCGGATGATACGTCCGAGTAACTGCTCTGGCATTTGACAACCATGCACCCCTAAACGTTCTTTAAAGGTCCCGGCAACTCGAGGGAAATACCACGTGTCGTCATCTACAGTGAAACCTTCGGGCAAATCTTGTGGCCGCAGGACCCATGTATCATCAGGCAAACGGCCTTTGGGATTTGCCCGCTTGTCACCGTAGACTAATTGTCGCGCGGACGGCACGCGTATTTCGGGAGTGTTGAATGTGAACTGCTTCGGGTCTTTGACCATATGAAATAAGTGAGCGTGCGAGCGATTAAACTTGCGCTTGCAGTTCACGCCAAACGTGTAATACCAAATAACCCAACTACGGCAGGTTAAGCCAAATTCCCGCTGCATCAAGACTTTCATCTCGGCGGCATATTCGTCGCCGATAGCGAGCCAGAATGTGCCGTCGTCTTTGAGGACGCGTACGACCTGCTCGATCCAGCGGCTCGTCCACTCCAAATAGTCGTCCGTTTTGAGATTGTCTTGGTAAACATCATAGTCATAACCAATATTGAACGGTGGATCTGCGAACACGAGATCAACACTACCCGTTGCTAAGCTTTGCATGCCCTCGATGCAATCGATGTTATGAACATTGTTGATAGCAGCGGACACACGCGCCTCTTAGTAAAAAGAAAGGTGGAACAGGCAAGACTGTAGGTATTGTACACCAAACGAGTGCCAATCCAATCATGGAGTGTCGCGGCTTTTTTATTGCGAGACATTCGTGATCGGGATGCCGCTTTCCATGATGACTGAATCATCACGATGGACACCCGGCTCAACGATGCCACGGTCGCTGACGTAATAGTGATCTCCAAGTCCGACAGATTGTGTTCCACGCACGAACGCAACATGCCCGTTTTCAAAGAGAATGTTTTGTCCCAGACCACCGTGGTTCATGCTGTAACGACGGATGGATTCGCCACTGGGGCGATCAGCAATGAGAGCAAAATTTGGTCGCTGTTGATTACGAATTGCGCGGATACGACCACCCGCTTGGTAGCCAACACTGTAGCCATATGTGCCTCCCATGCGTTGCTGCATAGCAGATATATCTTCGACGCTGGCGTTCGTTACGGATTGCCTAGTTGGAATTCCTTGCTGTCGCCAGGCAATGGATTCGAAGGCCGCTGGACAAAAGAAATTACCGTCGTCCTCGACATAGCCTTGTTCAATCAAAATGGGAGCGTATGCGCCGGAGGTTGCAAAAGCGGAGTTATTGGGGACGGTTGGAAATTCACCGTCGTGGGTGATGCTGTAATTGCTGAAACCAGCGTAGAGTTTTTGCAGGTTGTTTTGGCATTGTCGTAGCTCAGCAGCAAAGCGACTGTTAAATAGTGCGGGCGAAAGTAACATTAGTAAACTCGCCGCCACAATGCCCGTCACGAGGATGTCCATTGGCCGCCACGATCGCCGTGAACTGGCGACAAGTTGTTTGCTGGCAAATGCTGGTTGAACCATTGGGACCGCTGATCCAACCTTGTGAGCATCGACTTGGTCAAACACATATGCAAGTGTTTGGTTGTGCAAATCGGAAGGGGGTTCGCAGTGACGGTACGATTCCAAAGGTAGCAGGCTACGGCGAATCAAATCCACTTGTGATTGCAATTCGGTATCGCTACGCACCAAATTCTCGATACGTTGGTGTTCTTGGGCATCTAAAGCACCCAGCACAAATCCAATAATGTCTTCGTTCATATTTTACTGCTCATTCATCGTACGCGACCAAACTTCGTTTAACTTTATAACGGCCGCATGTAATCTGCTTTTCACAGTCCCCACGGGGACGCCTAATATGTCTGCGGCTTCACGGTACTTCATGCCTTGGTAATAAACCAAATCAATCACGCCTCGCATTTGTGTTGATAATTCGCTAACGGCTTGTTGAACCCATTGCCCGCGTTCGAGTTGAGCAACATGTTCCAGTGGATCCCCATCGTTTCCTTCAAGCAGATTAATTAGCGAGCCAATATCAACACTATCTTGTGATTTGTTAGTCTGATCTAAACTCACCATGCGATGGCGTTTTTGTCGACGCTGGGCATCAATCGCTTGATTGGTTGCAACCGTATACAACCAAGGACGAAAACGGCGACTGTCATCAAACCGGTCACACTTCAAATGAACCTGCAAAAACGTTGCTTGAAAAACGTCTTCTGCCATTTCTGCATTACCAACGTACCGCCGCAAATAACTATAAAGCTCTCGTTCGTATCTGCGCACCAATTGCGCAAACAGGTCTCGACAACCTTCTTTCTTATAACGAGCCATTATTTGCTCGTCAGTTAGTTCGTTCCCCATAGTGGGTGACACCGGTGTTATTTGCATGATGACTAGTTAACTTTACGCATGATAGCGTAAGCGGGTTCATTCCTAGGCAAGAAAAAGCTAAAAGCACGCGAGAGCAGATGTTTTTGAAGTTAATCGTAGCGATTTTAGCGGCTGATAGCGTCAATGCTACGATGCGCGGCGATAGATTTCGAATGAATACTCGTGGTCGTTTTTCTCTCCCGCCGAGTGGCGTTCGCTACTTTCACACTCCCAGGCCGACCAGTCGACGGCATCAAGCCGAGTGTCACCTTCGACGTCAGCATGGACGCGAGTGATATAAAGAGTATCAACCAGCGGCAGTGCTAGATTATAGATTTGGCTGCCACCCACAATAAACGTTTCCAGATCGTCGGCCGCAACCGCCATGGCCTCATCGATACTATTTACAACGATTGCTCCTGGAATTTGGTAATCTGATTGTCGAGTGATAATCACCGTGGTTCGTCCCGGTAACAACCGCCCAATGGATTCATAGGTTTTACGACCCATGACAATATGGTGCCCCATGGTTAAGGCTTTGAATCGTTTCAAATCAGCCGAGATGTGCCAAGGTAAAGCCATCTCTCGGCCGATAATTCCATTTTGGGAAATGGCGACAATAATAGAAAGGGCCATTGTACTACCGCTAATACGTTTTGAATTTAATGGAACTTAGACAGCAACGGAGGCTTTGATGTGCGGATGGGGGTCGTAGTCATCGAGGGTGAAATCTTCAAACTTGAAATCAAAGATGTTTGTTACGTCTGGATTTATTTGCAACGTCGGCAAATCTAGTGGCTCGCGGGATAACTGTAATTCGGCTTGCTCGAGATGGTTGCTGTAAAGATGGGCATCGCCGAGTGTATGTACAAACTCACCAGGTTGTAGTGATGTGACTTGAGCCACCATTAGTGTTAGCAGTGCATACGAGGCGATATTAAATGGAACACCGAGGAACACATCAGCGCTGCGCTGATACAACTGGCACGACAACTTGCCGTTGGCGACATAAAATTGGAATAATAAGTGGCAAGGCGGCAATGCCATTTTATCAACGTCGCCCACGTTCCAAGCGCTGACGATCAGCCGACGAGAGTCTGGGTTGGATTTGATGTTTTCAATAACATCACTTATCTGGTCGATGACTCGACCATCCGTACTTTGCCAACTCCGCCATTGGTGGCCATAGACGGGACCGAGGTTTCCATCTTCATCCGCCCATTCATCCCAAATGCGGACTTTATTGTCGCGGAGGTATTGGATGTTGGTGTCACCGGTCAAGAACCACAGCAACTCGTGGATGATGGAACGCAGGTGTAATTTTTTGGTGGTAAGTAGCGGAAAAGAATTAGCTAGATCAAATCGCATTTGGTGGCCAAATAGGCTACGAGTCCCAGTGCCGGTACGATCTTCTTTGATTGCACCGTGGTCGTAGATTTGCTGGATTAGATCGAGATATTGACGCATTGCTGTCAATCAAATGAGACGATTATATAGATCCTATTGATGTCCGTAGTCTACCATGTTCGCCTGCTATTTGAACCCTATTAGGGACCGCGGTTAGGGGTGAATCCACCACCGCTGCGACGGATACGGATTTCCAATACCGAGCGCTGCCACGCCACGGCGTCATGCACGATCGAAGGGAAAGGCGATTACTTCGGCGATGTCGGCGGCACCGGTTGCTAACATCACTAAGCGGTCAAACCCTAGGGCTACGCCGCAGCAATCCGGTAAGCCACTTTGCATTGCCGTATCCAAATAGCTTTCTTGTGGTAATCGAGGTTGCCCATCTTGTTCCCGCTGCCGGTTATTTTGTTCGTTGCGACGTCGTAATTCCTGAACATCTAAGAGTTCGTGATAACCGTTGGCCAATTCCAAGCCATGGAAAAATAGTTCAAAGCGATCAGCAACTTTTGGGTTATTGGGGTTTTGTCGAGCTAAGGCGGCTTGAGAAAGAGGGTAGTCGATCAAAACGGTTGGAACGTCTAGGCCTAGCGTTGGTTGTACATACTCGGTGAACAACAAATCAAGCCAGCCATCACGATCCATATTACGCCAGTTTTCCGGCGGTTGAAAATCTAAACTAGCAATGCATTGCAACAATTTCGCAGCAGAAGCTTCGAGCGGATCAATTTCTATGGCCGCCATGAAGGCTTGTTGATAGGAAATTGTTTGGTGCGTCTCGGTGGATAAAATGGTGCTTACTAGGGACCCCAAGAATGTGATGGCATCATCGGTTGACCATGATGTTTTGTACCACTCGAGCATCGTAAATTCCAGATTGTGATGAGGGCCTTTTTCATCATTGCGAAATGCTCGCGTGATTTGGTAAATGGCTTTCATGCCATCTGCCAGCAACCGCTTCATATGAAACTCTGGCGAAGTTTGTAACCAAAATGTTTCATCGTGGATGACTACCGGAATCGGAAACAAATGGCGGTCGACAACGGTGTCTATTGAGAGTATGGGTGTTTCGACTTCATCAAATCCATGGTCGCAAAAGAACGCTCGGACTTGAGCTAGAAGTTCACCGCGTCGCTGTAGTGTAGAGAGCTCCGCGGTTGGCTGGTAATTTGTGCGATTAAAGTCGGAAACGTTTTTTGAAGTCTCTGGCAGCTTCAGCACAAATGAAAATTCCAGATCGGCAATCATGATCGAATCCCCGGGCTGCAGGGATACTGGATTGGTGAGTTCGTGGCCGTTTATCTTCGTCCCATTAGCGCTGTTGAGATCCGAGATTGTGAAATGCGGGTCGTCGTCGACAAGCCGCACATGCTTGCGACTGACCGACGGTAAGTTGAGGTGGACGGTACAATCAGCATCTCGGCCAATGACGTTGTCACCCAGTACAAGCTTATGGGCTTGTCCGCGATCGAGTCCGTTTGTGGCTAGCAGGTAGGCCATGCTGATGGCGATGCGCTTTTTCGCAAAGGTTATTTTTGGTTCACGCGTTCGACATAATCGCCGGTACGAGTGTCGACTTTGATAATATTTCCCATTTCTATAAATGCTGGGCAGAGAATCTCAGCTCCAGTTTCAACCGTGACAGGCTTGGTAACACTTGTTGCTGTGTCGCCTTTGGCACCGGGTTCACAATATTCAACCTTTAATTCGACGTGATTCGGTGGAGTTAAGGTAATTGGATTTTCGTTCCAAAGTACCGTTTGGCATTTCATGCCTTCGGTTAAATATTTCCAGTAATCACCTACTTGCTCGGCAGATAATTCATATTGGTCATAATCAACGTTGTTCATAAAGACGAAGGTATCACCTTGTTTATATAAATATTGACAACCAACTTCCTCAACATCAGCGGATTCGAGCGAATCGCCACCTTTATAGGTGCGATCTAAGATTGTATTGCGCAGTAAATTTCGTAGCTTGCATTTATAAAAAGCATTACCTTTGCCAGGTTTTACGAAATTCATTTCGATCATCATGTACGGCTCGCCGTTAATTTCAACTCGCAAGCCCTTGCGAAAATCGTTAGTCTTATAGGTTGCCACGGTCGTTCACTTCCTCTGCGCGAGTTAATTGTTGTTAAAATCAAGGGTCGTCAAGGATTCTTTTATACCACTTTTCTTATTGATACTATAACCATGCCCCCGACGTTATTACAGTCCAAACTGCCTCGAAGCGAAAAGCCTAACCTGAATGTGGAAATTGAAATTCCGACATGGCAACAAGAGATAAAAACAGCTTTCCGGTCAGCGGACGAGATATGCCAGTTCTTGAATATCGATCTCGCTGAGATGGAGATTTCAGCGCTGGCAGCAAAACAATTCCCACTGTTCGTGCCACGCGGATTTGCTCGCCGCATGGAACGTGGAAACCCAGATGATCCGCTGTTGCGGCAGGTTCTTAATGTGGTACAGGAAGAAGTGTTCGACACTCAGTTTAAAGTCGACCCAGTGGGGGAATCACAGGCTGGTCTCGCACCAGGACTATTACAGAAATATGCGGGCCGCGCACTGATGGTTGTGACTGGTGCTTGTGCCGTGCATTGTCGTTATTGTTTCCGGCGGCACTTTCCCTACCAGTCGTTTAAAGAAATCGGTGGCGAAGATGTCCGTTGGCAACCCGCATTGGATGCTGTTTGCAGCGATGATAGTATCCACGAAGTACTCCTCAGTGGCGGCGATCCATTGGTGTTGACCGATGATTTGTTAATAGAATTAATAACGATGCTGGAAAATATTCCACACCTCAAACGTTTGAGGATTCATACTCGTTTGCCCATTGTGATACCATCACGCGTCACAGAGGTATTAGTGAATCGCTTGGCCTCTAGTCGTTTGGCCGTTTGGTTTGTGGTGCACGCCAATCATGGCAATGAACTTGGAATAGATGTGTTGCAGTCACTTGGTCGTCTTGTTAAAGCAGGAATTCCAGTACTCAATCAGGCGGTGCTTTTGAAAGGTGTGAATGATTCGCTTGGAGCTCTAGAAGAGCTGTTTGCCAAGCTGGCTGATGCGAGCGTGTTGCCTTATTATTTGCACCAGCTGGATCGAGTTGCTGGCGCAGCACATTTCGAAGTGCCGATTGAAACGGGTAAGCAGTTGATTAAGCAACTACGAACAAAGCTGCCGGGATATGCGGTCCCTCGCTATGTACAAGAAATTCCGAAAGAGTTGGCAAAAACGATACTAGCGTAATACTATATTCACAAGGGCTATAGACAATCGGTGATCACATAAAGACAGCCTTGATGCAGCCCAAAGATCCTTAGAAAGAATAGATTGATGAGTTTAGAACGAGTGTTGGAGCCGGAAGTTATGGATACGGTGGCCGAAGCCCATGACTATGATCGTATGGACCACAGTGGCGTTAACCAAGCTTTTGTTACTGATTTGCTACAGGCAGGTGATATTGGTATGGAAGTTTTAGACCTGGGAACAGGTACCGCGCAAATTCCTGTAGTGCTGTGCCAGCAGGATCCGAATTGCCGGGTGATGGGGATAGACTTAGCGGCGCATATGCTAGATTTGGCTCGATACAATATCGAAGTCGAAGGTCTCACAGACCGTATTTTTTTACAGCAGATTGACTCGAAAGATCTGTCAATGGAATCCGAGTCGTTTGTTACGGTGATGTCCAATAGCATTATTCACCATATTCCAGAACCACTGATGGCGCTTACCGAAGCTATACGAGTTGCTCGTATTGGAGGGCTGTTGTTTTTTCGTGATCTACTGCGTCCGGCAACTGATGAACAAGTTTTTACGTTGGTACAACAATATGCTGGTGAGGAAAATGAACACCAGCAACAGATGTTTGATGATTCATTACGGGCGGCGTTGAGCTTAGCTGAAATACGCGGGTTGATTAGCTCGCTAGGATTTGACGACGCAACGGTGCAGGCCAGCAGCGATCGCCATTGGACGTGGATCGCCCGTAAATAGATGGCGAATTAATAGGCTGTAAATTATCCGCTTGAATATCTCCGGCTAAGAACACACGGCAATCGCGAAGTGTTCTATAGTAAGCTAATACCTAGTGATTAATTTATTACCCAAGGGAATCTACGATGGCGCAGCCAGCGAGCAAAACACATTTAAATCGCCGTAACTTTGTCAAAGCGTCCACGGTTTTTTCGGTTCCATTGTTTGTGCCGGATACGGTTTTTGGCGCCAACGAGAGACTCAACGTTGGTGTCATTGGCGTGGCAGGCCGAGGCGGTGCGAACCTATCGGCCATGGGTGGTCAGAATATTGTGGCCGTATGTGATGTTGATAGTGATCGGTTAGCGGGAGCAAAAAACAAACATCCAAAAGCAGTCGAGTATGCGGACTATCGAAAGCTTCTTGAACGCAACGATATAGATGCCGCCGTTATTTCCACGCCAGACCACCATCATGCTCCTGCGACGTTACGAGCACTCCGTGCAGGGTTGCATGTCTATTGTGAAAAACCATTGACTCACAGTGTTGAAGAAGCGCGAATGGTTGCCAGCGAAACGAAGAAGCAAGGTGTTGCCACTCAGATGGGAACACAAAACCATGAGCATCCAGGATATTTAAGGTTGGTTGAAATCTTAGAATCCCAGACTCTGGGCCAAGTTCGCGAGGCACATATCATTACGGATCGCCCTGGCAAATGGTGGCCACAAGGGATTGATGCCCCTACAGGAAAACATGAAATACCCGGTAACATTAGTTGGGACTTATGGCTCGGACCCGCTCGATCCCGCTCCTACAATCCCGCTTATATGCCATTTAAGTGGCGCGGGTTCTGGGACTTTGGCTGTGGAGCGATTGGGGATATGGCCATTCACTTAATGGACCCCAGTTTTTGGGGCTTGAAGCTTGGTGGCAAAGTGACGGTTGCCTCGCAAGGCCCAGATGTTAATGCCGATAGTGCACCAACATGGATGATTACAAAATTTGAATTTGGCCGCCGAGGCAAATATGCTCCGGTCGATATCTATTGGTATGAAGGAACAGCACGCCCGCAGGATCCTGAAATTGCTAAAAATCTACCCATGAACGGATCGCTGTTTATAGGAGACAAAGGCCAAGTAGCATGTACACACGGTCAGTCCCCAGTCTTTATTGGTGATGGCATCGAAGCACCAGCACCCTATTTACCGGAGTCACCAGGCCATCATGCCCAATGGATTGCGGCTTGTAAAACTGGCAGCGCTACCGGTTCTAATTTTGCATACGCAGGACCCTTTACCGAAATCGTCTTACTCGGTAATGTTGCTTATCGAGCTGGGACTCCGATCACCTATGATCCCAAATCTATGAGCATAACGAACAACGATGCCGCCAACAGCTTGCTAAGAAAAGACTATCGTCCAGGCTGGGAAATCTAAAGTGTTTCGGCATTCAATTGATCTGCTATGTTAATTGTCGGCGCCTGAATTATAATGAGTGTTCATCAATACCCGCCTTCCCCTTCTTCCTAGAATAGATACGATGACTAATAAGCGACAAACAAG
Organism: Planctomycetota bacterium; assembly: GCA_036338835.1. GTDB lineage: Bacteria > Planctomycetota > Planctomycetia > Pirellulales > Pirellulaceae > UBA721. The sequence continues at coordinate 20,572 of JAYZBF010000167.1, read as the reverse complement.
TTCCCGCCGTGATTTCCTGAGTCTTTCTTCGAGCGCGGTTGGGGCATTCTTGGTTGCCGATACACTTAGCAATTTTAATTACCTACAAGCATCCAACGTGGATAAGTCGGGTAAAAAGAGTCCCTATGGTCCGCTAAAACCGACGAAAGATATGAACACGGGCTTGGAATTGCTGAGTTTGCCGGAGGGGTTCAAATATGTAACAGGCAATTGGGCGGGTGAGACGATGAGTGATGGCCGTAAAATGCCAGGCGCTCATGATGGCATGGGGGTAATTGCTCAGAACAAGGGCATTGTTACACTTTGCCGAAATCATGAAATCAATGGCTTAAAACCCTCATATGCTAAAGCGGCGAATACCTACGATGCTAATGCAGGCGGAGGCACAAGCAACTTCACTTTTGATTGTAATGTCGGCAAGTTTTTGACGAGCCAAGCAAGCCTTTCCGGTACCGTACGAAATTGTGCCGGCGGGGTAAGCCCTTGGGGAAGTTGGTTGACTTGTGAAGAAACGCTGTATGGCCCTGAAGAAGAATCAGACCCGAAGTATGAGGAAACGCACGGTTGGATATTTGAGGTACCTGCTGATGGCAACGGATCACCTGTGCCACTGAAGGACATGGGCCGTTTTGTGCATGAAGCCGTTGCTGTTGATCCGGCGACTTCGATTGTCTACGAAACCGAAGATAGATCAACGTCTGGGTTGTATCGGTTTTTACCTAAAACCAAAGGAAGGTTGATAGTCGGCGGAACTCTACAAATGATGAAAGTACCTGGACAGCTTGATCTATCCAAAAACGTCAAGCCAGGTGCCGTATTTGAAAACATTGAATGGGTTACGATTGATGATCCTACAATTCCTCATGTTGAAGGCACTACGAACGCTCTTGGTGTTTATTCGCAAGGCCGCAAACTAGGTGGGACAAACTTTGCTCGGCTCGAAGGTATTTGGCATTATCAAGGTTCGATCTTTTTTGATTCCACGAGCGGCGGAAATGTTAGCGCTGGGCAAATATGGGAATATATTCCAAGCAAGAATACGTTGCGATTGGTGTTTGAGTCACCGGACAAATTAGTACTGAACATGCCGGATAACCTAGCGATTAGCCCCCGCGGAGGTATTCTTGTCTGTGAAGATTGCGGTACTACGACAGTGAAAACGGATGCGGGGATTGAAAGATTCTATCCGCGGCTACAGATGCTTAGTCCAGAGGGAGATATTTTTCCGCTGGGCTTCAATAATGTGATTATCAACGAACGCACCATGGGTAAAAAAGGTGACTTCCGTGGCTCAGAATGGGCGGGTGTCAATTTCAGTCCAGACGGGCAGTGGCTTTTCACTAATATCCAATCGCCGGGCTTTACCGCCGCAATTACTGGACCCTGGAATAAAGGGTTTTTGTAACGACGGTGCGTGTGACTTAGAATAATTCGCCGATTGGCTCCCCGTGGTAAATCAAATGCGGGCGATCTTCGCCGTCAACCCAAGCGGCTGTGGCGGGTAAACCAAGGGCATCGTAAATAGTGGCCGCAAGATGCTCGGGTGTTTTGGGTAGGTCCGTGGGAAAGCCGCCATGTTTGTCGGATTTGCCAATCGCTTGACCGCCGCGTACGCCACCACCGGCAAACCAAACGCTTTGCAGCGCCCCATGATGATCACGCCCTGGTAGCTTATAGTGACTTGGTAGTAATGTGATTTTTGGAGTACGACCAAATTCACCAGCCATGACGATCAGTGTCTCGTCTAGTTCCCCAGCAGCATCGAGGTCGTCCAGTAGCGCACTAACGGCTTGGTCTGTAGGCGGGAACAATTTGTCTTTTAGGTGAGGGAAGGCATTTCCGTGAGTGTCCCATGCTTCGTCATTGCCTAAGTTGACTTGAACCATGTTGACGCCTGCGGCAACCAATCGTCGAGCCATCAGCAGCGACCAGCCAAAACAATTCTTTCCATAGCTCTCCTGAATCTTTTCGTCCGCATTGGTGACGTCCAGTGCATGTTGGACGGTCTTGTCTGTCAGCAGAGAAATCGCTTGTTGGCGGTATTGATCAAAGAGTTCCGTTTGAGAAGATTTGTCAAGCCGGCGTTTTTGGTCGGTGACAGATTGGACAAGCCTGAGTCTATCGATAAACCGACCTTCAGCGAGTCCGTGTGGTAACTCGAGGTTTGGAGCTTGAAAAGTTCGTACTAGATTCGTGCCACGATCTTGGTGGTCGAAAGCATATTTAGGAAATGCACCATACGACGTTTTATGGAATGATGCTCCTTCGACAAACCAAGGATTGGCGTCTTCGCCCATCATGCCAGCAAACTGCCCTGGAATGACTCGTCCAGAGTTATGTATCAGTCGCTCAGGCAATACGGCGACAGGTGGTAAGTTGTTACGGCCGGTTGTTAACGCGTTGGCAATGGCAGCAATTGCTGGATTATCAGTTGGTCGAGGTGCGGATGCGTTGAAGCCGACAGGTAATTTGCTGTGCCCCGTTAGCATAATATGATGTCCGGCCGAATGTTCGTTGGAGGTATGAGTCAAGGACCGGAGTACAGCCCATTTTTCACTGCGCTGGGCCAACAACGGCAGGTGCTCACAAATTTGTAAACCCGGCGTTGCGGTCGAAATGGGTTTGAAGTCACCGCGTATATCGTCGGGGGCGTCGGGCTTTAAATCGAAGCTGTCTTGTTGAGCCAGACCACCGGAGAGAAAAATATAGATGATCTTTTTAGCCTTGTTTCCCGTTAGGCCCGATAGACTTTGAATTGGTGCTGCCCGTAAAGCGGATATATGGTTCATGCCCAACCCCAGTAATCCGACGGCTCCGGCCTGCAGAGCATGCCGGCGATTAACGAGTGCGTGTTGTGGTATTGAGTGGGGCATTTTTGTAATTGTATCTTATAGGCTAGAACAGCGGGATATTAATGGAGGTGTATGAATACGAAAAGAGATTACTGGTTTATCGGTGGTTGTTACTAGGTTACTTTAATGTCCAGACATTTACGCGGCGGTCAAATGAGCCAGACACTAGCAGATTACCGTTATGGGAAAATGCAAGTGAATAGACGGTATTGCGATGACCTTTGAGTGCTGTGATTTTGCGATATGATTCGAGATCCCACAGATTGATGACTCCGTCCGCACCGCCACTGGCAAGTCGTTGACCGTTATGTGAATATGCTAAACTCCGAATATTACCTCGATGTCCACGCAAGCGACCAGTTACTTCTCCTTTTTCACGATCCCAAACGGCAATCATGCCTTTGCCGCCACCCGTTGCAAATTGGTTGTTATCGGATTTTGAGTAGGCCACGCTATAGACTCCTTCTTCATGTTCCGTTTCCGCATGGCTTTGCGTACCATCTTGGTTCCAAGTGATGACTTGGCTTGATAAGCTGCCAGCAGTGATCCAGTTCCCATCGGAGCTAACATCCACGCCGTAGGTGTAAGGGGTGAGACCACCCATTTGTCGGACCTGACCGGATGCCGTCCAAATGCGGACGGTGTTGTCAAAACCCGCTGTGACAATACGTTCACCCATAGGGCCTGCATAGACGCCACATAATACCGCTAAGCTGTGTCCGGATAACGTTGATTCCACGGAGCCGCTGCTGGAGTTTAAAATTTTAACGGTCTTGTCCAAACTCGTCGTTAGTATGTTGTTGCCGTCGCGAGAGAACTTTACACAGGAGATGCCATCCGCATGGATAGCTCGAAACACCTTCACCGCCCAAGTGTCCGTATTCCACACATAGACCGCACGGTTGAGACTGCCGGCTGCCACCAGAGTTCCATCCGGTGAAATATCGACTCCGTAGACCGCATTGGGAGGTCCGCCGGCAAGGGTTTTGTATGAATATTGCTGCATTATTTTATTCTACTTAACATCGTCCCGCATTGTATAGATTTTTTCCTAGTCTCATTAGTAGTTATTGTTAGTTGTTGTATTAATCTGTGGCTGAGATTGAAAACGCATATCCTTTGGGGGGTTGTTGGTAATAATTACCCCGATACAATAACCGCACACTTCATATACACGAAAGTAGATGTGATTGTTTTTCCGAGAGATTTTCCCACTATGGCGCATGTCAAAAAGTACAGTTTGCAGGCGCTTTGTTTGTTGGTGTTGGCAACAGCATTTGCTTGGGGATATTTGACCTATCAGGATCTGAATCTTAGTCGAAGTCGATATGCCAATCTCCCGCCCGATCCCACAGCTGGAATTGAATTGAGTACGCCAGGAAGTATGGCTACGGTTGACCGGACGTTCGAAGCAGCGAGTGATAGTGAATTGGACGATGAGGATATCGTTATTGCGTTGGAAATCAACGGAGTACATTATGCATACCCCAAACGACGCCTATCTGATGTCGGCTTACACGTCGCCAGCGAAATATTAGGGGATGTCCCCATCGCGGTGACGTATTGTAACGAATCAGAATGTGTGCGAGTTTTCACTGGTGATGTTGGCGAGGATCGCTTGGATGTCACCCAAGAGGGTCTTGATAAAGGTAAATTCGTAATTCTAGTAAACGGTGAAACCTTTTTTCAGGAAGACAAATCGATTCCGCTGCAAGATTGCGCGTTTGAATTGGTTAGTTGGAATAAGTGGAAAACAGAGCATCCAGACGGCCTAGTGCTTGCGGACCACGACTGGGAATGATGCAAAGATTTCCGGATTTTCTCCCCATTGTTGATGTTTACGGCGAATAATTGCGTGTGACATTTATTGTCCCTTAATTATTATCCAAATTTATTATCAACGAGCCCACTGTGTATACCTATCAACAAGTTCGCCTAGCTGGTTGGCTAGCGTTGTCGAGTCAAGAAATTCTCCCAAGTTTGCATCATTTCACAATGGTCCAAGCAGGCCAATTCCATATAGCCCATAAACGACGGTTTAGCTGGTGGCTGGCCCAAGCAGAATCAGCAAGTCATTCTCAGCAATTTGATTTATTACACAGCGTCATGTTGTCGGAAATATTAACGAGAGTGTGGACGGCAACGGTAGATGGTTGGTATCAAACCAATGAAACGTTTGAGCCCGCGAACGACGCAACGTTCTGTGTTTTTAAGAGCATCCAAGCTGATCATGCAGCCTTGAAACAAAAATTGAGCGATTTGATATCGCAATCCACACACCGCTACAAAATTCGTGAGTTGGCTCGGCGTTGTGAACGTTGGACAGATTTACTTTTAGGATATATGACGGACATTCCAGGCACTGGTTTGTATGGATACAGTCGCGAGCGGATCGAAGAACATGGCAGCGATGTCCGCTGGCAACTTGCAAGCGGTCAAGGCTTGGCTGCTCGCAAATTCACTAACCTAGCGCTCAAGCAAATATTTGGCCGGCACGTCGAACCTTGTTTTGAGGGTAACGATACTTTACGAGAATTCAATGGCGTTTGCTCGACGTCAATTTTGTCGTGTGTTGATAAATTCCGCGTCGATATTCCCGAGTCTTGGGTCGACTATTGTACACACCCAGCCAACCAAGCAATATCAATGGCCGAGCGTCTGATGTTCCAATGGCGGCGTGTTGATAGCGGTGAATTATACTTATTAAATTAAGATATAAATCGGAGCGGCGGAATTATATCGTACCGCTACGGCGTTCATTTCGTTGTTCTACTAGCCTGCGGATGTTTTCTATATCATCACATGGCGTTGCTTCAATCAATGTGCGGGTATATTCTTCTTGTGGGTTGCGGTAAATTGCCTCGGATGGCCCGAATTCAACGATTTTCCCATCCTTCATAACGGCCATCATATCGGCCATAAACTTCACAACCGATAAATCATGGCTGATAAAAATATAGGTTAGGTCACGGCGTTCTTGCAGGTCGTTTAATAGATTGAGCACTTGAGCTTGTACGGATACATCCAGTGCCGACACGGATTCATCACAGATGATGAACTGCGGCTCAACAGCAAGTGAGCGGGCAATACAGATTCGCTGTCGCTGTCCACCGGAAAATTCGTGCGGATATCGTCTCAGGTGTTCCGGCAACATTCCGACTTCCTCGAGTAGAGCTGCAGCTTTATCGATACGGTCCTTACGTGAACTTCCCAGACCCTGTATTTTCATCGGTTCGATAATCGCCGCTTGAATCGTCATACGAGGATTCATCGACCCAAAGGGGTCTTGGAAGATAATTTGCATTTCTTGCCGCACGGGTCGCATTGCACGGCGACTAAAGGATGAAACAACGGAACCATTAAACACGACTTTACCAGAGGACTTTTGTAGTTGTAGAATTGCGCGACCAGCGGTCGTCTTACCACAACCAGATTCACCGACTAAGCCTAGGGTTTGCCCGCGGTAGATATCAAAGCTGATACCGTCGACTGCTTTAACATGGTCAACAACTCGTTGCAGCAATCCTTGCCGCACTGGGAAGTGAACTTTAAGATCGCGGACACTTAACAAAGGAGTTTCAGTTTCACTGACGTAGGTAGCGTCTTTGGCAAACCACGACGAATCATCTCCAGATACCAATGATTGCAATTCCGAATGCTTGTGAAGCAATCTCCCCCGGCCTGTTTCAATGAAGAACTGTTTTCGTTCGGGAGTCATTTCTTTGGCGGTGATGGTCATTTTGCCATCATCCGCGATGGTGGTGTCCATAAAGTCGGATACGGTTGGTAACCTTTTATAAATAGTATCAAGTCGAGGACGACAGTTTAGCAAACCTTGGGTGTAGGGATGCTGCGGGTTTTCATAGATGTCGAGAACATCGCCTTGTTCGACGACCGTGCCACGATACATGACCATCACGTCGTCCGCGATTTCGGCGATGACGCCTAGGTCATGGGTGATGAATAACACGGCCATTTGTCGCTCATCGCGCAATTCGCGGATGAGATCTAAAATCTGTTTCTGAACCGTTACATCTAAGGCGGTGGTTGGCTCGTCCGCAATAAGTAGTTTTGGATTGCAAGACAAAGCCATGGCGATCATAACACGTTGTTTCTGTCCACCCGACATTTGGTGAGGATAATAATGAAGTCGCTCCGCCGGATCAGGAATTCCGACTTCGTCAAACAACTCGATGGTCCGCTCTTGGGCTTCCTGTTTAGTAACATCTTGATGTTCTAAAATGGCTTCCATCACTTGATGACCAACCTTGTGTACAGGATTAAGTGAAGACATGGGTTCTTGGAAAATCATGCTGATTTCGCTGCCCCGCAGCTTGCGCATCTGCTTTTCACTCATGTGCACAATGTCTTGACCTAAAAACATTACGCTGCCGGTATTGATTTCCGCAGTCGCTGCGAGCAACTTCATGATGGTTAGTGATGTTACGGATTTCCCAGAACCTGATTCACCAACTACCCCCAGTGTATGTCCGGGCATGATCGTCAAAGACAAATCATCCACGGCCTTGACAACACCGTCGTCGGTATTGAAATAGGTTCGCAGGTTTTGAATTTCAATGATGCCGGTCATACTATTTGATCTTAGGTGGAATTCCGAGTTAATCTTTAGGGTCAGCTAGCCGCGGGTCCGTGGCTTCCTGGACCCCTTCGCCGATGAGGTTGTAGGCTAAAATGGTAATGAAGATGGCGATGCCAGGAAAAATGATTTGCCACCATTCGGTGTAGTTTGAGGTGCCAGCATTGAGGACGGTTCCCCAACTGGGATTCGGAGGCGGCGCGCCGAAACCGAGCAAGCTGAGGCCCGCTTCGACTTTAATAGCAGCTGCGATACCAAATACGATAGGTACCATTACTGGTGCTAGTGCATTAGGCAATATATGCCGAAACATGATTCGCAATGGGCCGGCACCGATACTCTGAGCTGCGGCGACAAACTCGGATTGCTTCAACTTCAAAAACTCCGCTCGCGTGAGCCGAGCCATCCCAGTCCAACTGGTTAAGCCTAAGATTGCCATCATAATCCAAATATTGGCTTTATCGATGAAGGCGATGAGTGCCAGGATTAGTACAATGCCCGGGATACACATAACTAGTTCAATGATACGACTGATTACCATGTCTATGGCCCCGCCCATGTAACCAGCAATAGCACCGAGCGTGATTCCGATGAAGGCCGCGATTCCCGTGGACACGAATCCGACGAGCAGCGCAATTCGGGTGCCATGCACCATACTGGCAAATACATCGACCCCTCGTTTATAGGTACCAAAGAGGTTTAGCTCTGAGGGAAGACCACCATGATATGGGTTTCCCGGACGATCCACCCATTGCCCGGCAGCATCCTGGTCTTGCCACTCGCCGTCTCGCACAGGGCGATAAGGATCTTGGAAAACTAATGGCCAGATTGCCCAGCTTTCGGGATCTTTTTCACGCAGATTTTCTGGATACCGTTTCCGAAACCGATCCTTGTGAAAGACTGGGTTTTCCCAATCGGCATTGAAGTAGGCAAGACAGGGAAAATAGATGTTTCCTTTGTACTTGCAGACAATCGGCTTAGTTCCCGCAATCATTGGTGAGAACACCGCGATTGCCGATAGACACATAACTACCGCAAGCGCTAGCATGGAAAGCTTGCGGCGTCGGAAACGCCGCCAAGCTAGAACCCAAAATCCGGGTGACCGCTTTTCCTTAGCGGCACTGGAAGGTTGTTGATTGTTGTCTGTCATAAAGGAAACCAGTTTGTTTGTTACTTATATGTAATCCGTGGATCGACAAACGCATATAGAATGTCGGCAAAGAGTTGTCCTAACAGTGTAAGTACAGAAAGGGAGAGTGTGAGTCCCATGATGACGGGATAGTCCCGCGTTCCAATACTGCGGAAATAAAGTTGACCCATACCGGGCCAGTTGAATACTTGTTCCAGAATAATCGCGCCTCCGAGTAACGACGGAAGTGACAATCCGAGCAGAGTCACGAATGGGATCAGCGTGTTTCTAAAGGCGTGATGCAGAATGATACGCATTTGCCCCAAGCCCTTGGCACGAGCTGTGCGAATATAATCTTGGCGGATCACTTCTTCCATATTGGCTTTTATGAAACGACTGTAATAAGCTAGACTGACATATGTAAAACAGATCACCGGCAGCAACATGTGCTGCAATAAATCCCAAGTTTGATCTATTAGCCCCATTTCGGCATAATCGGAATGGTGCATTCCCATCAGTGGTAATTCCCATGCCGTGTCACTGAGTTTGACGGCAAATAGCAACTGTAAAAACAGTGCTGCAATAAATGATGGAATAGCGTATAGCATATATAAACTAACGCCAGCAATGCGTTCATCGAGCTTGCCACTGCGAACGGTGGACCATAGGCCAATAGGTATGGCAAGGAGGTATGCGATTACCAAAGATGGCACGGTAAGTAGCAATGTTGCCCACACACGACTTCCAATGACGTCAGCGACAGGTTTTTTCTCATTAAAACTAATGCCCAAGTCCCCGGTGGCAAGACCTTTGAGCCAATCCCAATAAGCTTCGTGGACAGCCTTATCGAGCCCATATGCCTTTTTGATGCGCTCTAAATCTTCGGCGCTGGGCATCTTATCCGGATTCATCATGGCTGGATCGGTATCCAGCGGGCTGCCAGGCATGAAGCGAACCAATGCAAAGACGACCATCGTGATTAGCAACAGCGTGAGCAATCCTAATAGGATGCGGCGGATTAAATAGCCAGCCATGAATTGCCTTGTTGAACTTGGATTAGTTTGTGCAAATGATACGTGAAATTAGGCACAAGTGGAACTGTTGAGAGGGAAGTTACTGCATTCCGGCTGGTTTAAAAATGGTAGACTCACCTGGGCCATAATTATAGGGGCCGCGAGCACTGTAATTGTATCCCCGTAGCGACTTGTTAAATCCATAATAGGCATTACGAAAATAGAGCCACGTGTATGGCTGGTCATCCCACAACTGCAGGTGGATTTTTTGATAAATAGCTGCTCTTTTTTCAGGGTCGAGTTCTCGCTTGCCGTCTTCAAAAAGCTGGTCGACGATTTTACTGGAGTAACATCCATAGTTACGACCCGCGTCGATAGCCTTGGTTGTCCATAAATTTTCGGAAGTGTCTGGGTCAGCGCCCGTTCCCCAACCGGCAAAAATGGCATCGAACTTATGCTCCCGAGATAACTGCTGCAACGTCGTAAATTCAACAGGCTTGACGTTACATCGAATCCCGATCTGATCTAAATTCTCCTGCAACAGTGTGCAAATATCGATACGCTCCTGTTTATTACTCGTCAAAATAGTAAATTCAAATCGCTTTCGCTGTTTACCATCAATCTTGCCATCGAACTCGTTATCAAGTTCAACAATGTTATCTAATACCCCATCACCATCGCTATCTTCCCAGCCCGCTTCGAGCAACAGATCTTCCGCCTTATCAAGATCTTGCTTGTACGGCGTCGGCAGTGTGGTTGGTGCCCAACGAGATGTTTTATGGAAAATCCCTTGGGCTGCTTCATCGAGGCCGAAGCGATGACGGTCAAGCAGTTCTTGGTGATTAAATGCATAGCTCATCGCCTTACGCACTCGAGCATCACGGAAGAAAGGCGATCGATTGTTCCAGCCGAAATAGTAATAGACCCACTCTAAAGCGTAAGACTTCGTATTGTTTTTGTAGAATTCTTCTCCACTGGTTTGCGATTGCCATTGCTCCGGTGACAATTGCATTTCTTCAATGTCTCCTTTTTTTAGCGCCAATAGGGCGGTGCTGGAGTTTTCGACAATGTGGAAACGGATCGTCTCAAAATTGGGTTTTCTGCGAACATCTTTGCCGTCAACGAAGTAATAGGATTCACGACGTTTGAGTACGATTTCTTGTCCGCGAACGCGTTTTTCTATTTCATAAGCTCCGCCAGTGACGGGGTTTTCGTCGAGGGCCACGTGGGCTTCACTTTTAGCCATCGTGGGGTCTTCAGGTACGGTGTTTTGGTAGACGTGTTTAGGAATTATTGGAAAATTGATATTCCACACATTTGTAGCTAGCGACTCGTTGTGGAAAAAAATAACCGTGTGATCATCATAGGCATGGACGTATTTTAGTTGATCTGTGCCGGAACGAACTGCTGGAATCGGTACGCTGGAAGTCATGATGACCTGATATGAATAAGCGACGTCGTGTGCCGTAATTGCAGTTCCGTCGGACCAACGCAGATCGTCTCGCATCACAACTTTGTCGTAGAGTCCGTCCCCAGATGTTTGCCATGAGACAACAGCATCTGAAGAGGCAAACGGGACGAAATTCCAATCGAAGCCAAACAGACCCATATTAGTCAGTCCAGCGACATCGAACTCCGCTGTCGAACTGATCATGAGTGGGTTGGTGCTCTTAATATCGCCAGCGGTATGCCGGTTCCATTCGGCCGAAAAATTAACTTCACCTTCTTGTGCGAGCCGCCCCATCGCAGAAATAATTTTATTGTTGTTAGCAACCGAGTTGTTATTAAGAGCGAGCACTTCAGTCGGTGTTGCGAGTTGTTGTTCGCCGTCTTGTCGCTCTCGCATTAGCTCAACGGCATCTAAAACGGGCTTGTCGATCCATTCGTTTCCGGAAATAATTTCGTCGAGTGCCGGAGGGTCAAAAGGAATAATGAGATCAGCAAATTCAAATTCGATTGGCTCGTCGGTATTAGTATCCAACGTGGTGTTACTAGCATCAACACTGTCCGTGGAAGTGTTTGCGGTAGTGCCACTGGAAACAGGCTTGCCACTGGTATCGGATGTAGAGTCGCCGCAGCCGGTGGTGGTTAAGCAGGCGAGTGCACCGATGAGTAGAGCAAGGTGGAAAGTTGAGCGGTGAGTAAAGAATTTCATTTGACCGGCTTTCTTTTTCTGACAATCAGTGTGATACGCTGTAAATTTCGATTTAAATATTATCGCTTCGCTGCAGCGTACTATTACTTTATCTAATTAGCGTATTGTAAGATACCCAGAGCCATTGGGTCTAGGGTTATGCGACCTATGATTTATTTGATATGGTATCCTCAAAATACTTGTTTGCGATGTTTATTACAAAAAGAGTGCCATGTCCAGCGATCCATTATTTTGGCTTGAAGAAGAGCTAGCCAATTTGTCCGAGCAACATCTACGGCGAGAGCTGCCGTTGTGGAGTCGTGATCGAGATAGTGGATCGATTTGCAGTGGCGATGTATCGCTGATAAATTTTGCCAGCAATGACTATTTGGGTCTAGCTGGAGAACTCAATAGTCCAACTCTGCAAGCGACGTTGGAGGAATTTGGATGGGGCAGCGGTGCAAGTCCATTAGTTACGGGACGCACAACGGTTCACGCGGCATGAGAGAGTGACTTGGCTGCGTTCAAATCAACTGAGCGGGCGATTACTTTTCCCACAGGCTATGCGGCTAATGTTGGTACCATCGCCGCGTTGGTGGATAAGCAAGATGTGATTCTGAGCGATGCTCGTAATCATGCTAGCATTATTGATGGGTGTCGGTTATCGGGCGCGACGGTCTTGGTTTACCGTCATAAGGACGTGGATCATTTAGCAGAGCTATTAGCCACCGCTACATCGCATCGTCGTCGATTGATCGTGACCGATTCGCTTTTTAGTATGGACGGCGACGTCGCACCGTTGGTCCAGATCGCGGAGCTCTCGCGAGCACATGACTGTATGTTGATGATCGATGAGGCACATGCAACTGGCGTGTTTGGTAAACATGGCCGCGGACTGGCGGAGTTGCTGAATTGCGAAGATGCCGTCGACATTACCGTGGGCACGTTTAGTAAGGCGTTAGGTAGCATTGGTGGATTTGTAGCGGGCAGTGAAAAACTCACCGATTGGCTCGCCAATTCCGCCCGCTGTTATATTTTTTCAACCGCATTGCCAGCTGCTTGCATTAGTGCCTGCCGATCCGCAGTGCAATTGATTCAATCAGAACCGCACCGCCGAGAACAACTACTATCCAACGCTCAATATTTGCGCCAGCGTTTGCAATCGATTGGGCTGTTGCATGAATCCCAAAACGAATTCTGTTCGCAGATTGTCCCTGTTATTGTTGGCACGCCAGAGAAAGCGATAGCCCTGAGTACCGCTTTAAAATCCGCGGGGCTGCTTGTGCCAGCAATTCGTCCGCCGACGGTGCCGGTAGGTGCGAGCATGTTGCGTGTAAGCTTGAGCGCAATGCATACACAAACGGAAATGGATCAATTGGTAGATGTGCTAGCTACTAATTAACATGCAATCAACAATGGGCAATCTCACGTCGAATAAAATTATTATTCGTGCCGGAGGGCTTCGATGGGGTCCATCTTAGCGGCTCGCATGGCAGGGTAGATACCAAACAATGTGCCCACAAGTACGGCGATGCCAAAAGCGATGGGTACTGAGGCTTCGACGATTTGTGGCGTCATGGTTTTAATAGTTGAAGGCAATCCCGCCATTCGCTCGGGTATGTACAAATAAAGTCCGTCCCGAACAAGAATGGTGACAAGCGGCCCGAGGAAACCCGCAGCGATCCCGACCAGACCACCGAGCACAGAAAGCGTAATAGTCTCGACCAAGAACTGACGGATAATCGCGGATTGTCGAGCACCGAGAGCTCGGCGGATACCAATTTCGCGTGTTCGTTCCGTAACCGTTGCTAGCATGATATTCATAATACCGATACCACCGACAAGCAGTGACACACCGGCAATCAAACCCATAAAAACCATGAACATCATCCGAGTCGACTTAGCTTGTTCTAGCAATTCTAACGGCACAACGACTTCGATATCGCCCATTTTGTCGTGATGGCGTAGTGAGTCTTGGATCATGTCCGCAGTCGTGAGTACCTCCTCGACGCTGCGAATTTGCAATGTCGCTTGATTGAGTTCGACGAACTCGCCACCAAAGGAACCACCGACGCGGCGGAAAATGGTTCGCCCTAATCGCTGCTTCATTGTTGTCAGTGGAATATAGACGTCTTTAGTATAGTCTTGTGCGGCAAAGGAACCACCGATTCCAGCTGTGGCTCCGCGATGTTTTAGTACACCCACGATTTCAAAAAAGTCATTGAGCTCAGGCAGCAAGATTTTTTGACCAATTGGGTCTTGGTAGGGAAAAAGCTTAGAGGCAACTCCCTTGGCTAGTCCGCAATAGTTCTTATTTTTGTCGTAATCGGAGTCGGTCAAAAAACGACCACGATCAATCGTCAGTTTGGCTGTTTCGTAGTACTTTGGTGTAGAGCCGACGAGTCGTCCGTCTACTGCGATAGATTGAAATTGAAAGGTTCGCTTTACTTCCCTAATTGGTACGGCATGTTCGATTTGAGGAAGCGTTTCCAAAAGCATTTCATACTCTCGGTTGTTCAATCCATAGACAGCCACAATTCCATCGCCGAGTGCCTCCGCTGGCGGCTTTATAGAGCGGATGATGATGTTCTGAGCACCAAGCTGTTCGATTTGACGCTGAGCTTCTTGGCTAATTCCTTCACCGATGGCGAGTAACCATATCACTGAGGCAACACCGATAAAGATACCGAGGATGGTCAGCATCGAACGCATTGGGTGTAGCAATAAGCTCTTGATACCGAGTTGAAAGGTTCGCACCCAGGTTGTCATAAATCCCATTATTATTGCCCTCGAAGGGTAATATGGTCATCATCATCACTAAAATGCTCGCTGGGCATATTCGCTGCCGTTTCGGAGTCTGCCTCGACATTCGTTGGAGTTAACGCGGCTAGTTGAGCATCACGTTTCTTTTCGAGTGCCTCCATGCTGTTTTCCGGAATTACCTCACTTGTTTTTTGGTCAGTAAAACGCAGACGATGGTTATTGAGTTCATCGGAGACAATTAAACCGTCACGTAGACGAATGATACGTTTTGTACGCTCGGCTACATCGTCTTCATGAGTAACCACCACGATTGTTTTACCTTGATCGTTTAGCCGCTCAAAAATGGTTAGTATCTCTTCCGTCGTCCGGCTGTCCAAGTTACCAGTTGGTTCGTCGGCGAGGATGTAATACGGATCATTGACAAGACTACGAGCGATGGCGACACGCTGTTGTTGGCCACCAGAGAGTTGCGTCGGTCGGTGACTGACACGATCTCCTAGTCCGACAAGGTCCGCAAGTTCACGACAGCGACGATTAGCTTGCCGGTTCAAATTCCCTTGGTAAAATAGCGGCACTTGAATATTTTCCACGACGGAAAGCTGGGCAATGAGGTTGTAAGATTGAAAGACAAAACCGATACGAGCAGCACGCACGTCGGCTAACTGATTATCGGTCATATGGGCAACGTTGTCATCGCCTAGTATCAATAGCCCATCGGTCGGACGATCTAGGCAGCCGATCATATTGAGCAGCGTACTTTTACCAGATCCGGAGGGCCCCATGATGGAGACATAATCACCTTCAGGAACATCAAACGTAACGCTCCTCAGAGCATGCACGGTTTCCGATTTAGTGATGTAGTCTTTGGTGAGGTCTTTAACTGTAAGTGCAGCTACGGTCACTATTGCCTACCTCCACCACCAAAACCGCTACCGCCGGACTCGGCATTTGCTTTCATGCGTATAGCCATGCTGTTGATGAATTCTTCTTTTGAAATCTCACCATCTTTATTGGTATCGGCTTTTTTCATACTTGCAGGATCTCGTGAAGAAGAGATTTCTTCTGCGTCAAGTTTCCCATCGCCATTGGCATCTATTCTTGGCCACATACGCCCTACCATGGATTCCGCTTGTTCTTTGAACTCCGCTAATGGATCTTCGTCCTCTTCCTCAACAGCTTCTTCAATAGGGACTTCCTTTTCAATTTTGATTTCCAGTGGCTCTTGCGTTTGCTCGATTAAGGCACCAAGTTCATCCACATCAATTTTGCCATCGGAGTTTTTGTCGACATGGTTAAAGCTTGTAATGCCTTCAAATCCAAGGCGACCATTCATGGTCTGAACTTCATCTGGTGACAACGCTTTATTCTTGTCCGTATCAAACAGATCCATTGCTTTACGGGCACGATAGTTAATGACGAGGTTGTTAAGAATTTCTTCTTCACTACGAGGGTTCATAACGACCATGTCACCCGCTTTTAGACCACTGGTAATTGCGAGAAATTTATTGTTACTGGCAGCATATTCAACTGGAACGATCTCAACAGAGAACTCCGCATTTACGTCACCATGCTTACCGCCCAATTTTTGGCTGTGCAGTTGGTTCTTGCTATCATAAGGACGTTTGATTAGGCAAAATGCTTGCCCCTGGTCTTCATGCAATGTTTGTACAGGGATCATCGTTTGATTCGCCATTGTATTAACGAGCATTTCTACTTCGGCAGTTAACCCAGTACGAATTGCCTCAGGTGGATCGAGTATCTTAATGTAGGTTGCAAATTCTTTAACTTCGGAGTTAAACCAACTAGATGCTTCGGGATACTTGTTGACCTTGGAAACAACGCCTTGTAATATCTGTCCTTCTAACGCACCAACAACTACATCGACTCGCTGGCCCTTTCGAATAAAGGCGATACGGCCTTCGTTTACCTTCGCTTTCACCTGCATCTGTTCTGGGTCAGGTAGTTTAATGATCGACTGTCGTTCACGTACAGTCGCACCCGCTTCGACAATAAATTCGGAACCACCTCGAGAGCTTTGCTGGTTGGCGTAAACAACTTGCCCATCGTCCGGAGCATAGACCATACAGTTTTCAATTTGTTGTTTAATTTCGGTAAGCTGTTTCTCTTCTTCGACATAGTTTTTTTCTTCAGCTTGCATCGAGGCCTTAGCGGTTTCTATGTCGGCGTCAAATCCAACGAGCATTTTTTGTTTTGTAATGTCACGCAATGTCCGCAGTTCATTTTCTTTCAAGGACATATCTAGATTTGCTCGTTTCACGGCAAAGCGATCGGCCTGTAGTTGCTGTTGCGTCACGAAACCTTTGGCTGCGAGACGTTCACTAAAGGCAGCTTTGTCGAGTGCCGTGGAAAGATTTTGTTTGGCAATAAGAATATTAGATTCAATGAGTTGTTCGTTTTGCTTGAATGTGCCTTCCAGATATTCTTGCCGCGCGATCTCCGCTCGGCGGACAGCCGCATCCGCCGAAATTTTAGTAGAGCTCGCTCGGTTCATGATTAGCTGTTGTTGTTGCAGACTATCTTCAAGTGTGGTGGTATCGAGTTCGACGAGCTTGTCTCCCTTTTGGACTTGAGTACCTTCTTCGATAACCCAGATGATTTGTACTCCACCAGCCCTAGATCGCACATTACAGATGATGTCGATGTTCTGTGAACTTTCGATGACCCCAGATTCGATCACGGTGTGCTTAAACAACCCACTTTCAACTTCGCGGAATTGAAAGCTGGCAATGTTATCCTGTGTGAGCGCAGTTTTCATTGACGCGTAAGCATAATAGCCAAGTGCGACTACGAGACAGGCAATAACCAGAAGGATGATTGTGGCGTTTCCATTGCGGCGTGTGTAATGGTGAGTGTTCATATGTTAGTAACTATTTCTAAAAATGAATTTTGATCTAATCAACTGCTTTAGTTGGTTTGGAAATGAAGCGTTATGGCGTTATGAACATGACGATAAGCATGCTGGGGTGGAAAGCGATATATTAATATTGCCTGCTCTCTATAGAGTACCATTATCTACTCAGGCAACCTTAATTTGTAAGAGAGAAAGCGCCAGTTTTATGGCATTTATACAACCCTAGAAGGCGGAATCTGTTGCGGCATTTTTAGGGTTAATTTTAAATTGGTATATCGTGGACACACAAATGTTCGTTGGTTCGTTTACTTATTGCCCTCTTCATTATCATTTGCTTTATTATTGGGATAACCGTATTTAAGTCCGATTGGACCGGGATCAATCCACATGCCTTCGTCGTCGATTTGCATCGTGCCCAGTGCCAAGTCGAGTTGGCCGCGGGCAATTTCGTACCCAACCCATACTCGTAAGATATTATCCTGAGCTCGCTGTAATCCTTGCAGTTGTTGGATAAGGTCACGGGCAACGGTAGGTGACAAGCGAGTGCCAGTTTCACCTGGCGGTTCTTGTAGCCGAGTCCGCACAAAGAGTACGCCCCGAGCTGCCACTTGCAGTTGCTTGCGTTGCACTTCAAAGTTGATTTTTTGCATTTGAATATTGCGTAAAGCTGTTTTGAGTGCTAGATATTGCCCATTTTCGTAGTTGTAATACCCCCGTTTGGCCTGCTCATACTCAATTAAACTTTGGCGATATGTATTACGTTCTCGCAATCGAGTGATCGGTGCGTCCCATTCAATACCGGCTTTTAGAGTTCCGGCAGTGTCGCGAAACTTCAGCGGATTGTTGCCCGTGTTCCCGATGCCACCGTAAAGGACGATATCAAGGTCACTTTCGAGACTATCGGCGTTGTAGGAGATTAATCGCCATTGGTCCATGATCCCGGCGCGCTGATTCATCCAATCCAATCGATTTTTGCTGGCTGTCTCATAGGCTTGTTCAACACTTAAGTCGACAGGTATCAAGGTAATGCTCTCAGCTCTAGCACTGGTTTGTACGAGGGACAATTCCAAGGCATCGTTGGATATTTTGATCAACAGCTCAGGCATAATGGAAATCACGGTTGCTTCAAGTTGTTTCAGCAGCTCGTCTTCCTCCAGACCTTTTCCATTGGCTAGTAGATCGTCAATTGCTTTGCCGAGGTTGGCATATACTGGCTGAACGGCCGTTAATCTATCGGTGACATCCTTAACGTCATTCAGTAGTAGTTTTGGAAGATTGTCTAGGTAATCTGATTCCAGCAAATCGGTTTGCAGGGCGGTGTCGGAAACTAAGTTATTTTCTTCAAGTGATACTTTAACCTGACTAACAAACGCTTTCCGTGCTGGTATGATGCTTGCCATTTTATCGATATCGCTGCGGCCAGTTTCCAATCCTGTCGTGGAAATTTGCAGGTGTATGGCCACCATCTTGGTAGCTTCTTCTCGTAAGCTTTTTAACGCATTTTCAATATCATCCGTCCAAGGGGTGCTATCGCTCTGAGGAGCAATGTTCATACCGACAATCAAATCGCCGACTCGATTCTGAATGATTAGAATTTCATTTTGAAGACCTTGCATGTAGGGATCGATTAAATTGAAATCGTTGAGTTCATCGCCGGTAATGACAATTTGGACATCTGGTGGTAATCCAATTTCGCTGGTAAAGGTATCGCGTGAAGCGTTAAATGTGGATTCGGCCTGCATCAGATCGCTGACCGCTTGATAGAACGAGGCACGTGTTTGTTGGACTTGGTTGAAGTCTGTGAATCCAGCCTCAAAGTACGATTCAAACAATCGCAATGAGCTTTCTAACGCGGTGATGTTGGCTCGTTGGTTGTTCAATTGCTGTAGATTCTGAAGCAATCCTAGGTAGCCACCGGCTGAGCGCGGAATTCCGCCACCAGCACCACCGCCACCTCCGAGTCCGCCGAAGCCACCGGAGCCAACCCCAGTAAAGCCAGACAGACCAGATCCGCCAAACAGGCCGCCAATACGGCTGGCGCTTTGGACGCCCGAGTTCCCGGTCAGGATGTCTAGATAAAACCCTTTGCGGTATCGTTGAAAGTCTCGAATCTTGTATAGCATCTGACGTTCCGTACGAGTCAAACGCTCGAGAACCTTGTCTTTGCCACCTTGGCGAAGCAGAGGTTGCACAATATTAATATCGATAAGGGACGTAGTGCTGTGAGTATCAGGCCCACTGAATTGCCACATGAGGCTGTTAGCAAAATTGGCTACGAGGCTTGTACCCTTGGCATATTTTTGTCGCATTTGGATACTGCGAGTTGCTAGTGTGAGGTCACTGCGAGGAGAACCAGCCACGGCTGCTCCGCGAGAGCGATAATTGCCACCGTACCCACCGTAGAATTGAGTGTCAAATTCGAATCGTTCGGCACTCACGTCTAGTGCTGACATGTACATTGTTTCGAGTTGTCGTTGGTAAGCAGAGGAATGCAGCAATGCCAACCTAACTGCGTCCTGGCCATTAATATGTAATTTGCCGTCCTCCGCGAGTTGCAGATGTTGGCGCCATTCCGGATTCTCAAAGTGTTCAAGCCGGCCGTCTTTTTCCCAGCCGTCGTAACCCTCCATTCCGTCGACCGATTTCATGAAAATACTTGCGGCTTCATCATCTGGCGGCATTGCCGGGCGATCAGGATTATCGACACTAAACATGCGACTCTGTTCGTTGATTTCAATCGAGAAGTCCTCCATGTTCCAGCGGCGGTCGTGTCCCGTTTCTTTGTGGTTATAAAGCGCTTCATGATCTGCTTGCTTACGATAGAAGGTACGGCTACAACCTAGTTGAAAAAGAAGCATCGCCAAGCCAGTAAGAGCAACGGTCTTCCAGGCAAATCGAAGGCATGTAGAGTAAAAATCGACTTGTTTCATTTTTGATTACCAGTCGTAATAATGCGGCAGGTACCTTTGCAACGCGGCTTGTGGGTGCTTCGGGACGATATTCCGGATTCAAAATCTATACCGAAACAGATAGCAATAGACGTGGAATCGTTCAGAATCAGTAAATGCTTAAGGAAATATGCCGTAATATGTAGATTTTGGTGTTTTACAACCAGTTTGGGCTAACTGGCGTGGGAACTTAGACAAGAAGCCAGTAAATAGCTTGCTTAGTAAGGGCCTGTTTTCTAGTATTGAGCCTAAGAAATAGGTTAG
>JAYZBF010000166.1:0-6561 GCA_036338835.1 Planctomycetota bacterium | reverse complement strand
GCCGTGTTGGGACTGGAAGTCTTCGGCGTAATTCTTGCCGGGTACGGTTCGGGATCCAAGTGGTCGCTGTTTGGGGCGATGCGAGAAGCGGCTCAAGTTGTTTCCTATGAAGTTCCGCTGGGGATGTGCGTGGTCGTGCCCGTTTTCCTTTGTGGCACGATGAATTTGACGACGATTGGAAACATGCAAGAAGGATTCATTACAAATTGGCTGGTGTTTAACGACCCTTTTACCTTTGTGATTGCGATTGTCTATTTTACGTGTGCCACTGCGAGTGTGAATCGAGCGCCGTTTGACTTGGCAGAAGCCGAAAGTGAACTTGTTGCTGGATTTCATACCGAATACTCAGGTTTGCGTTGGAGTCTGTTCTTTATGGCCGAATATGGTTCGATGTTCCTTGTGAGTGGATTAGCGGTCATTCTGTTCTTTGGCGGATCCAACGGTCCGATCCCAGTTGGCGACTGGTTAGCGAATCTATTGGGCGGCGTGGACGGAAGTATTGGTTTAAATCTACCTTCACTCGGTGCGATCACCGTTGGCGTTATTGGTGTTGTTAACTTTATTTTAAAAGGCGTTATTGGTGTTACCGTCATGATTTGGATTCGCTGGACGTTCCCGCGTTTGCGAATTGACCAAGTGATGTCTATGTGTTTGAAATACTGTGTGCCGATTGCTGCTTTCTGTTTTGTCGGCGCGGTGGGTTGGGAAGTCTTCGATTTGCCCACACCGAATAATCTCGATCACAAGTCACGGTATGAATATCATGAGAAATGGTCACAAGATTACTTGAAGACCCAGCGGCAGACGAAACCTGCAGTCAATGATACACATGCCCATCAGGCTGTTCCCGTCGAGGCGACCGTTACGACGGTTGCAGTTTCGCAAAGCGATTTGGAAGTTAATGGAGGGAAGCAGTAATGGATTTAATGGCTGTCGCTTGGGCCTATTGGCACCAATTTTTCTTCATCATTTTTGCCGGGTCAGCAGTCGGGTTTGGCTGCGGTGTTTTAATTTCACAAAATATCGTTCGCATGGCGTTTTATTTGGTGCTGTCACTAGGATCCACCGCAGGGTTGTTCTTTTTGGCGGGTGCTGAATTTGTCGGTGCCATGCAGTTGATGATTTATGTGGGTGGCACCATGGTGCTGTTGATTTTTGGCGTGATGTTAACCGCTCAAAAAGATTTCGTAAACATGAAGACTCATACACACGATTGGATTTTAGCGACCGTCGTGGGTGGGTCCTTGTTAATGGTATTGTTGTTTGCGGCATTTGGTTCAGAAGATTGGCGGTCGCCACAAGATCCGACAGACGCTCATGTTGTAGATACCAAAGCGGCTACTCCTCTGGGTCTGGCACTTACCGGTGTACGCGTTGATAAATTGGATGATCCCAACGATCAATTAAACCAGGGTAAATCAGGGTATTTGATGCCGTTTATCATTATCTCGGTTCACTTGCTCGTCGTGCTCATCGGTGCAGCTTATATGGCTCGTACGAAAAAGCTATCACACGCAACCGGTTTGCGTAGTAGTCGCGCTCGGCTGTCAGTTTTTAAGATGGAAGAGGAAGACGAAGTTCTTGAAGAAGAAAAATATGTTGTCCTGCGTAAAGATAAACAGGCAAAAAATCCACTTGATACAAATGATAACAACACGGACGACTCAGATACTACAGACGAGGATTAGGCTTTTAGCAGCTTAAGATGATTGGAATTATATAGATGTTACTATTCGCAACAGTTAGTGTTTCATGGTACTTGGCAGTCGGGGCAATCCTCTTTGTCATCGGCGCCGTATGCATGGCGACTAAAAGGAATTTATTGGGTGTGTTGATGGGAGTTGAGTTGGTGCTTAACGGAGCCAATATCAATTTTATCGCTTTTGGAAGTCGACTGTTACGCAGCGAAGGTGACACACTGGGGCTCGATGGCCAATTGATCGCTTTGTTTGTCATCGTTTTGGCAGCGGCGGAAGCCGCTGTGGCACTGGCAATCGCATTGAATTTTTATAACAACCACAGCACGATTGATATCGACCGTGCGAACGAGTTAAAAGGCTGATGGAAAATACAATTTCAATACTATTGGGTGTAGCGGTTTTACTTCCGCTTGGAGCGTTCTTTGTGAACCTCCTAGCTGGTCATGCGTTACGTAAAAAAAACCTCAGTCGAGTGGCGGCCTGTATTTCCATGAGTGCAATCGTCACTTCGGCAGTGCTGTCATTTATTTCACTTGGTGTTTGGTTGCAAGGCGATAATCCTAGTGGAAAATCCAACATTCAGGTTTTGGCTGAATTGAAGAATTCCAATCAGGAACATTTAAAGCACCTCAACGATGGCCATCATGAAGATCACGTAGAACATGGCGAAGCGGAACACAATGAGCATCAAGGCCATGATGAAAACGGCCATGACCATGATGGAACCGACCATGATCATGATTCCACAGCATTAAATACGACGGTAAGTAACAATAATGAACTATTTGTTATCCATGAAGATTCAGAAGCATCGCATGGAACGGGTGAAACAGAAGACTCGCATTCTCAACACGCTGGCGGCTCTCATCAGGGCCCGCAGTTCGAAGCGATTTCTGGAGTTTATTATACGCTCGGCAAATTCGGCTCGTTGGCTTTGACTATCGGATACTACATCGATTCGTTGACGTTAGCTATGTTCTGTATGGTCACGTTAATTGCATCGCTGATTCATCTTTACGCTTACAAGTATATGGATGATGAACTACCAATATCCAAACGTGGTCCTGCCGTTGATTGCACGAAAAACCGTTTCCTGGCTTTCTTCTACCGGTTTGGTGCAGCTGGTCACGATGACCACGACTCGCATGATGAACATGCCGACGAACATGGCGATGAACATGCCGCCGATGCTGCTGATGATCTAGAAGACGACTTTATGTTCGTTGACCACGAAGTCAATATGGAAGATGGCAACCATTGCCACCGCACAGGGCGATACCCTCGATTCTTCCAAGCATTATCGTTGTTTTGTTTCAGCATGCTAGGATTGGTTCTAGCTGGAAACGTAGCAATGACCTTTGTGTTCTGGGAATTAGTTGGGATTTGTTCTTATTTCCTGATTGGTTTTTATGTTGAACGTAATAGCGCTTCGACCGCAGCAAACAAAGCTTTTATTGTTAACCGTGTCGGTGACTTTGGCATGATCATCGGACTGATGATCTTCTGGACTGGCTTCGGGACATTTAACTACGGTGATGATGGTGGCGAAAACGGCTTATTCAGTCAAATGGAGGCCGCCACAGTCCACCATCTTGAAGCTCACGAAGGTGTTGATAGCTCTAGCGTGCCTGCGGTTGTACCAGCGAAATTTGTTAACGCATTTTACGAACAAGAAATCCAAGATCACAAAATCGAACATGGAGTCAGTGCGGAGCAAGCGATTGCTGATTTGCAACACGAGCGAGTTGAAAACGGAGAATCTCCGCTGGGCTATTGGTTGATGATTATCGGTGGTCTAGGTATCTTCTGTGGCTGCATTGGTAAGAGTGCCCAGTTCCCCTTGCATGTATGGCTGCCGGATGCGATGGAAGGCCCTACTCCGGTTTCCGCTTTGGTCCATTCCGCGACGATGGTTGCGGCTGGTGTGTTCTTGGTTGGCCGGTTCTATCCCATGTTTGTCCCTGAGACCTTGTTGGTCATTGCCATTATTGGAACGATCACTTTGTTTATCGGAGCCACGATAGCCATTACAGCGAACGACATCAAAAAAGTACTCGCTTACTCAACAATTTCCCAGCTTGGCTATATGATCATGGCCTTAGGCGCAGGTGGTTGGGTTGCCGGACTATTGCACTTATTCACTCACGCGTTTTTCAAGAGTTTACTATTCATGGGTTCCGGTTCGGTAATTCATGCTGTGCACACTAATGATATGCGTGAAATGGGTGGTCTCCGTAAAAAGATTCCTGTAACCGCTTACACGATGTTTGTTGCCTGCTTAGCAATTGCAGGTGCGGGGATTCCGTTTGTAATTGGCACCAGTGGCTATTACTCGAAAGACTCGATTTTGGAGCAGGCCTTTAGTTGGGGACAACAAAATGGCTTTGCCTTCGGCGGTATATTCTTCTGGGTGGCGACTGCGAGCGCGGCAATTACTGCATTTTACATGTTCCGCATGTGGTTTATGACGTTTGCCGGCAAGCCACGTAATGAAGAACGGTACTCCCACGCTCACGAATACCCCAATATGGTATATCCATTGGTAATCTTGGCTGTGTTCGCTATTGCGGTTGCTTGGCCAAATCCATTGCAAAAGGGATTGGACTTGAGCACGTTACTGGAAGCCTCACGCCCAGCGACTATTAGCGGTACAACGTTAGACGGTTCGGTGGCGGCGATCGTTGTTCCTGATGAACACTTAAGCCACATGGATGCCATTAAGACGCCTGTGACATTGTTAGCAACAGTGACTGGGATCATTGGTATTTTGCTAGCGGCGTTTATGTACGTTTTGCCTGGATCACGAGGACTGGTGGCTTCCGAAATGGCAGCTAAATTCAAGTGGATTCATAACTTCCTGCTCAATAAATGGTGGTTTGATGAATTGTACGAAGTGATTTTTGTGAAGCCGTCCAAAGTGATTGGCAGATGGATCAGTTGGATTGATCTGAATATTTTGGACTCCATTGTCCACTTCTGTGCTCGGGCAACCAAAGCTGTCGCGACATCTTGGGAGCGATTGGCGGATCAAATTATCGTTGATGGATCCGTTAACTTGATGGCTCGTTGGATTTACCAAACAGGCGTTTCACTACGTCGCATACAAACGGGGAGCTTGCGACAATATGTGCTGTTCATTGTCATTGCGGCGATTGCAGTATTTGTTCTTGTCAGTTTCATGTGGGATCCGGTTTCCATTGCCGGACATTAGTCATTTAATATTTCAAAACATTTATTTACAACTTTATTAGCCTTTTATTTCATTTGAAAACACTTTCCCACCACGTACGGGAAATAAACAAAAAGCTTCGAAGAGTTTCGAAGATACACGAGAGATAAACTATGGATTTTTTTAACAGTATTACGCTCATTGTCTTTTTGCCAACAATTGGCGCCCTTGCTTTAGCCTTCTTTCCGAGTCTCAAGAACGAAGAAGGTGTAAACGAAGCGGAGAACAAGAATCTATTGTTAATGGCGACTTTAGCAATCACGTTGCTTACGTTTGCCGTTACGGTAGGTGTGTTTTTGCTGGGCGGTGACGATCGTTTCCATTCGAATACGGCCGACATGCAAAAGGCGTTTAGTGTGGATTGGATTCCCGCATTCAACATCCATTTTGCAATGGGCCTTGATGGAATTAGCTTTCCGCTCATTATGCTTACGACGGGAATCAGTGTACTGGCCGTCGGTGCAAGTTGGTCGATCAAAAAGCATTTAAAGGCTTATTGTATTTTATTTCTGCTGCTAGAAACCGGAATGCTGGGTGTCTTCTTGGCACTCGACTTCTTCTTGTTTTACGTTTTCTGGGAAGTCATGCTGCTGCCGATGTATTTCTTGATTGGCATTTGGGGTGGGCCACGGCGAGAATACGCAGCCATCAAATTTTTCCTCTATACACTGCTGGGTAGTGTGTTGATGCTAATCGCAATTCTTGTACTGTATTTTGCTAGTGACTTGACAAAATTGGATGCGGGCACGCTTGCCTCTCTGAATTTAAATGAGAGTGTGGTGACTGAGGTCCTAGCGATTCAGGCAGATGGAGACCATGTACCCGTTCACACCTTTAATTTATTGGCATTGGCGGAAATTGGCCAACATACCGATTGTTTTAGTCCCACAGTTCAATGGTGGTGTTTCTTATTACTGTTCATTGGCTTCTTAGTCAAAGTACCATCGATACCGGTGCACACATGGTTACCGGATGCGCACGTCGAAGCTCCGACTCCGATTTCGATGATTCTAGCTGGTGTGTTGCTGAAAATGGGCGGGTACGGGATCATCCGCATCTGCTATCCGATATGCCCGGTTGGCGGCCTAGAACTTGCATATCTGGTATGTGGGTTAGGTGTCGCCAGTATGATTTATGGTGCGTTTGCAGCATTGGCTCAAAAAGACTTCAAGCGAATGGTTGCCTACAGTTCGGTCAGCCATATGGGATATGTTGTTCTAGGCTTTGGCGTCTGGACAATCATGGGCGATGGTGATTATTGGAAAATGGGTATTAATGGCGCCATGTTCCAAATGATAGGTCACGGTGTTTCGTCAGCTGGTATGTTCTTTATGGTTGGAATTGTTTACGACCGCGTGCATCATCGAAACCTCGACGAGTTCGGCGGGCTCTATGGGCTGATGCCAAAATACACGGCGTTGGCCATGGGTCTGTTCTTTGCGGGCTTAGGGTTGCCTGGACTTTGCGGGTTCATTGGCGAAGTGCTAGTTGTGTTAAGCGTTTGGAAATTCAGTCCTTTGCTGGCAATTTTGTCAGCAAGTGTAGTGATTCTCACAGCGGCTTATATTCTGTGGGCTATCCAACGTGTTTACCTTGGCCCCGAATATAAAGGCCCTCATGCGGAAGAAATAC
>JAYZBF010000165.1:0-11812 GCA_036338835.1 Planctomycetota bacterium | reverse complement strand
AATCGCTAGCGTCGGATTGGACGCGGGGTCGGGTTGCCAAGTTGCGTCGGCGACGACAGGCAGCGTAACCAGCGCTGCCACGAGCACGCACAAATGTATCACGATTTGACGACGCAGCGGCAGCGAGCTCAGCAGGTGAGCATAGGTGTATCCAAGTACCAACACGGATTGGAAAAACAACATACATGTTGTCCATACATTTGGTGCACCGCCGAACCAACCAAGTATGGATTTACTGACGATTGGTTGGATTAAAAAGAGCAGCAGCGCGCTGGACAATATCGTTGCGGCTGAAAATCGCTTAATGTTGGTTGTGAAATCGGGCATGGTTGAGCATGGTACAGCAAAGAGAAGATAAGGCTTACACAACCAAAATCCTAATCAACGCCCCCTTAAATGCCGGAGTCTGTGATTGGGGATCAACTTGGCGTGGAATTAGGACGTTGGCTTCTGGGAAATACATCAGCGCGTTCCCTTGGCGAATATCGTCATATGCCCGAACGCGGATATTGTCTAATTCACCAGTTTCGCTCTGGATTGTCACGATTTGATCATGCGCGAGTCCTAATCGTTGCACGTCATCGGAGTGAATTAAGACAACATCACGTCGTTCTTGGCCTCGATAAATATCCTGTTGCTCGTAAACGACTGTATTAAATTGGCCTTCGCTGCGAACGGTCATTAAACGCAGCGATTGCTCACCGCCACGTAACTCCGGTAATTCATGGCAATGTAAAACGGCTTTCCCTGAGGGAGTTGCAAATTTTGGTTGGTGAAACGTGCGACCGGCGATTTGAAATTCTCCCTGGTCTTCTTCGATATTAGCGATCGCTTCAAACCCCGGAATGGTTTTGCTGATGGCTGTGCGAATGTTGACGGATTGTTTCATCATCTTCCAGTCGATGGGAGTTGAATCCGTCAGGAGATCGTCGGCAATGTCTGCGATGATTTCGATCTCACTACGTGGCCCCGGAACTCGAGAGGGACCACCGTCACTCAAACGCACAAAGTTGAACATCGATTCTTGGGTAGTGCGTTGTGGTTCTTCATCCCGCGCGAGGACTGGCAATATGATTGTTTGATCGGCTAAACCGTGAGCGTGCCCGGTATTGAGTGTTGTACTGAGATAGACGATGGTTTTCAGTTTTTGAAGACTTTGTTTAGCAAAGGCAAGGTCGGGATTTGATCCATATAAATTTCCGCCTAAGCAGAAACCAATTTTGAGATCGCCGCGGTCCGCGCCTTCGATGCATCCGAGCGTGTCGAGTCCCTTGGTTGTGGGAAGTGAAACGCCTAGTTCACTTTCAAGCGACGAAAAAATAGCCGCCTTTAATTTTGGTGTAACGCCAACGGAACCGATGCCCTGTACATTGCTATGTCCGCGGATCGGTAGGAGGCCCGCGTTTGGGCGACCTACCATGGCCCGCATTAATGCTAAATTGGCGATCGCTTGGACGTTCTGCACTCCGTGTTGATGGTGGGTAATTCCCATTGTCCAGCAGAAAACAACGTTGTCGGCATTACAGTACGTAGCGGCCATGTCACGGATGGACTCTTCTGTGAGTCCCGATTTACTGGTGATTTCTTGCCAATTGAGTTTGCGAATGCTGGTGAGCCAAGCGTCACTGTTCTCACAAAATTGGCCTAGGAAGTCGAAGTCGGCGCCACCCATCTCATCGACGGCTTTGGCAATTCCACTGAGCATGGCTAGATCGCCGCCGATATGAGGTTGCACATATTGGTCGGCAATGGGAGTGCCGAATAACATGCTGTATGGATTACTGGGGACCTTGAAGTTAACCAATCCGATCTCACGTACTGGATTGACGACGATCACTTTACCGCCGGCATTTTTTACATGCATCAAGGAAGTCATGAGGCGTGGATGATTACTCGGCGGATTGCCTCCGATGATGAACACCAGATCGGCTTGCTCCACGTCAGCTAACACGACCGTTGCTGTGCCACTACCAATACTGCTAGTCAATCCGACGCCACTGGCTTGGTGGCAGTAAAAGCTACAGTTGTTGACATTGTTGGTGCCATACAACCGTGCGAAGAGTTGCAGTAGAAACCCAGCTTCGTTACTGCTGCGGCCACTGAAATACCAGAAACTATCGTCCGCCGGAGTTTCCCTTAGGGCTTGGGTGATGCGACGATATGCGTCGTCCCAACTAATCGTGCGAAAATGTTGATTGTCGCCTTGGCCTTGGCTAGCGGCGGTGGGATACTTTTCATAAATAACAGGTTGGCTTAGCCGACCTGCGTGTTCGAGCTCATAGGAGGAGAACTGTTGTAGTTGGGCAATGGTATAGGTTGAGAAGAAATCATCGGCAATGGCTCCTTGCATATCGGCGGCCATAGCCTGTAGCGATTTTTTACACATTTCCAACGAGCGACCTGCTTCGTTGACCATGCCGCCCTGTTGTCCGCCCATTCCAAGGGCACAGGTTTTACATGTGTTGCGACTGCGCAGCGCCTTCCACATCCGCCACATACTGCCGGACTGCCACGATTTCTTGAGCACATAACGGATGGCCTGCCAGCCACCGGCACTTTTAGGTTTTTTCATGGTGACGCACATTAAAACGTAAAAATTGCATCGTCTTCGCTAAAAATGGAGCTTGTAGCTTAGTCCAAGGCGACGGTTACGGTTTTAGTTTCAAGGTAGTTATTGAGCCCCTCTTGACCAAGTTCGCGACCGATTCCTGACATTTTGAAACCGCCAAATGGAGCCGCTGCGTCGAATACATCGTAGCAGTTAACCCAAACCGTTCCGGCACGTACGCGGTCGGCTAAATAGTGGGCTTTACCGATATCACGTGACCATACGGCTGCTGCAAGTCCGTAAAATGTATTGTTGGCACGTTGAATTAGTTCTTCGGTGTCCTTGAATGTGAGTATCGAAAGCACTGGCCCAAAGATTTCATCGGTGGCGATTTTCATGTCATCGGTTACGCCATCAAACAGTGTTGGCTTAACATATAAATCACCAGCATCAGCCGCTGTACCTCCGGTCAGACATTGGGCACCTTCACTTTTACCGATCTCAATGTAGTCCATGATCTTGTCGAATTGCGCCTGGTCGACTTGTGGACCTTGTTCTGTGGCGGTTGAAAACGGATCTCCCAGCACGCGATCGTTATTCATGTTGACGAGTTTCTCCACAAATTGGTCGTGAATGTCTTCTTGGACAAACAAACGACTACCGGCACAACAGCATTGGCCTTGATTGAAGTAGAGAGCAAAGTGAGATCCAGCAGCAGCTGCATCGAGGTCGGCGTCATTAAAGACGACGTTCGGGCTTTTACCACCGAGTTCAAAAGTAAGGCGTTTAAGCGTTAAAGCGGCCTCCGCCATGATGATTTGTGCCGTTTTGTATTCGCCCGTAAACGCGACCTTGTCGACACCTGGATGGGCGACGATTGCAGCGCCGGCAGTCGGCCCGTAGCCGGGGACGATGTTGATAACGCCATCTGGGATGCCAGCTTTTTGAGCTAGGCGTGCCATGCGGAGGCAGGTGAGTGGAGTTTGTTCGGCAGGCTTCATCACAATCGTACAACCGGCGGCAAGAGCGGGCCCCCATTTCCACGCGACCATCAACATCGGGAAATTCCAAGGAATGATCTGACCGACGACTCCCACAGGCTCCTTTTTGGTGTACGTAAAAAAGTTGCCGTTTACGGGAATTGTTTGTCCATGAATTTTGTCTGCGTAGCCTGCGTAGTAGCGCAGGCAATCTATCGTTAGCGGCAAGTCTGCCGCAAGCGAATCGCTAATTGGCTTGCCGTTATCAAGTGTTTCTAAAGCGGCGAGTTCGTCAAGTTCTGCCTCGATTAGATCTGCCAACCGATACATGATCCGTCCACGCTCGCGAGCATCCATCGTTCGCCAAGGGCCCTCATCAAAGGCCTTTCGAGCAGCTTCGACAGCCGCGTCGACATCCCCGACATCGCCTTCAGCGACCGCAGCGATAACTTCACCGGTAGCAGGGTGGTGGGTATCGAAGGTTTTCCCACTTTGTGCCGGAATCCATTCGCCACCGATAAAACATTGTGTTTGACGAATTGTAGGTCGACTGATGGTTTCAGCTGAGGTCATATTATCGATACTCCGTTTTGGATAGAAAGTGATTGCGATGATTAATAATGATAACGTGTTTTGTAGTATTAGAACATATTTTATGGCCTTTACTGCGCGACCTTTGCCGAGTTTAAGCGCACACCGGTTCTAGCGAGCATTACGGAACGAAAAGCAAAAAAGTGGAGGTCTCCCCGTTTAATGTTTGCCTTGAGCAGATAACAATAGGTGCTGCGATTACAAGTAAACCGATGCGCCCAATATAACGGAAAGAGAACGATTGATGAAAGCGATTGCTGTAAAACCTGGAACACCCAATAGCGTTCACATGACCGAGCTACCCAAGCCTCAGATTGCTGATATTGAGGATGGCACGGGTGTCTTGGTACGAGTTTTAAAGGTTGGTGTAGACGCAACCGACAAGGAAATCAATGACGCATTATATGGGAACGCTCCTGAAGGTTGTGACTTCTTGACGATTGGTCACGAGTGCTTTGGAGTTGTCGAGGAAGTGGGCGAAAATGTGCGCCGCGTGCGGGTTGGCGATTTGGTGACTGCCACGGTTCGTCGCCCGGGTGGTTCGATCTACGATCAAATCGGGACCTACGATATGACTAGTGAAGAGGTGTATTATGAGCGGGGTATTAATCTTCGGCATGGTTTTATGACAGAGTATTTTGTTGATGCCCAAGAGTATATCGTCAAGATCCCAGTGGGGTTAAGCCACTTGCATGTATTGATGGAGCCGATGAGTTGCGCGGCTAAAGCGATTGGTCAGGCCTATGAAGTTCAACAACGCATGAAGGTATGGCGACCGCAACGAGCATTTGTGATGGGTGCAGGCCAGATCGGTTTATTGTCGACGTTGGTTCTCAAGCTGCGTGGTCTGGATGTCTACACCATGGCGCGTTCCGCGAAAGGGACCCTGAATTCAGAAATTGTAGAGGGCTTCGAGGCAACCTATGTGTCGACGACTGAGACGAATATGGAAACATTAGTTGAGCAGGTCGGTAAAGCGGATCTGATTGTTGATGCGACCGGTTCCAGTGCCGTTGCCTTTGATAGCATGCGGCATCTGGGACACAACGGCGTGTTGGTATGGACAAGTGTGACTGGAGGCGATCGCCAGTGTGAAGTTCCATCGGATGAAGTGAATATGCAATGGGTGTTAGGAAACAAACTCTTATTGGGGAGTGTTAACGCAAATCGCACGCACTTCGAGTCGGGGATTGCCGATTTGGCATTAGGCGAAGTCATGTATCCCGGAGTGGCTGAACGTATTCTTACCAATCCGGTCGATGGTTTAGAGAACTATCAAGAGTTGATGCGATTATTAGTCGAAGACAAACAGGCGTTGAAAGTCTACATGAATGTTGCCCAGTAGAGATTGTGAGAACTAGATCACACCCTCAATACATCGCAACCGATTGGACCGAGTGTGGATTGAAGTTGATCGAACATGGAGTCGTCTTGGTAAACACCAATGATGGCGCCGCCGGAACCCGCAAATTTCGCACTAGCGCCCACCGCTCGGGATCGCATAATCATATCAACTTGCGCTGCAGGTAGTTGGCAGATCGAATTGCGTAAATCAAAATTTTCATCAATCAGTTCGCTTAACCGCGTCCAGTTTCCGTCTTGAATTACCTCGCGGCCCTCTGCTGCGATTCCGGCAAAACGAGTCATGGCGTTGACGACCTCTGCTTCACCTTGTGCAAAGCGCTCGCGGAGTCGATTGTGAAACACTTCAGTCGGTTCACCGACTGTGGCATCATACGCTAAGAATAACTGCGGCAAATTTTCCACGGACAATTGTTCATACGTGCCACAGCAGAGGCCCTGTTGGTCAGAACTTGCCTGTTCGGAGAAATCCATGTATACCAATCCGCCGTACACTTGAATCACTCGATCTTGCAACCCGCCTTGAATACGTAGTTCGTTCTTTTCGACACTCAGTACAAGTGAAGGTTGAACCTCAAGGGGAATTTCGATGTCATAGAAATCCATTAATGCACGCAGGGTTGCCACGATAATAGCACTGGATCCAGCTAGACCCACCGCGCGGGGAATATCGCTATCGTACCGGATAGAAAAATTTCGGTCATGTAATATATGTTTGCCGTCACAAAACTCGACAAACTTCTTGATTGTCGCTTTAACCAAACGAATGCCACCATAGTAGCCGTGCAATTCCACATCTTGGGCAAGTTCTAAGATGGATCCAACACGACTGCGATCTTCACGCGATGCAATAATCTCCAGTGTTTCCCATTCGTATAAAGTTACCGTTGCCGCGAACGCAGGAACGCTCACGGAAATTGTCTTGCCGTGATATCCGTCTGAGGGATTGCCCAATAGTCCCGCACGGGCATACGCATTATGGTGGAGCGTTTGCATGGAAATCGCTTAGCCTTCTGACTCGTTATTGGTGAGGATGGTCTGTACGTGTTCTCGCAGCGTTGCCCCATATTCGGGGTCCGTTAACGCAAAGTCGATAAAGGTTTTGAAATAGCTGTCGAAACCTCCGATGTCATACCGTTTGGTTTGATTACCGAGTTTGACACCAATGACTTTAGCTCCTTCTTGAATCAAGAGTTCGATTGCGTCGGTCAATTGAATTAAACCACTGGCATCGGGTTCAACTCGTTGTAGTGCGTCATATACCGAAGAGCTGAAAACGTATCGAGCCGCAATGGATAGGTTACTCGGTGAACTGTCCAATGCTGGTTTCTCCACTGCACCTGTTAACGTCAAGAACTCGCTGTCCGGATTCGCCGCCGTTACGATTCCGTATTGATCCACCTGGTCGGCCGCGACTTCTTCGATCGCCACGACAGCGTCTGCGTGCTGGGTTTCAAAAGCGTTAATCATCCGCTGTACAATACGACTATCTCCGTTGCGACCTATGATCGAATCACCTAAGGCAACGACTGCCGGTTCACGACCGATCAGTGGTTGAGCACATAATACAGCGTGTCCCAATCCGAGTTGTCGTCGTTGACGAGTGTAGAAATATTCAATATTCTGCCGCTCATAGTCCAGTTCAGCAAGATTCGGTTCGCGACCCGTCTCGCGTAAATATTGAATCAATTGCTCATCGATATCGAAGTGTGCTTCAATTGAGGACTTGCCATTAGATGTAATAAACAGAATTCGTTCAATTCCACTACGGGCTAATTCTTCCACGACGTATTGCACAACTGGCTTGCGACCTACCGCGAGCATCTCTTTAGGTTGGCTTTTCGTTAGTGGCAGGACGCTAGTTCCTTGGCCTGCGACTGGTACGATGGCAATGTTGATTGACATATTTGTTGGGTGCTTCCGTTTAGGTTATTCGGGAGGTGCGGGGTTCGGTTCCGCTTTATTTCGCGTCTCGATTTGGGTCTTTAACTCTTCTACGAATTCCTGATGCTGAGGTTCGATTTTGATCAGCTTTTCGGCAACAATAAGTGCCTCGTCGAGCTGACCAGCCGTTTGTAACAGTCGTGCTAATGCAACCATATAGAGCGGAGTTTGAGGTTCGAGCTGATGGACATGTTGCAGTGCGATTACAGCCTCTTCAATCAATCCGTTGCGATACAGCGCGAGGCCATAACGGTATTGCACAATCGCGTTGTCCGGAGCGTATCCTGCGTCCCTTTTAAAATTGGCGAGTTCGGCTGTTTGTAGTTGCTGGGCTTCCATCGCATAGCCTTCCATTTTCTGGCGATCCTCGGGAGTCAAGCTTTGTGGGTTTTGCCGCGCGCGAGCAATCATGTCTTCGATGCGACGTTCGAATAACGCCGCTAGATTCGCTCGTGGGCCTGTCGCGTGCGGCTCAACTTGGATGGCAAGTCGGTAATATTGTTCGGCAAGAGTCGCGTCGCCAAGATTTTCGTAGATACTGCCAAGCGATAAATGCGTTGCAGCGCGATCGTTATTCACAAGTAGTCCGAGCTTTAATTCGTCTAACGCACGGTGAAATGCTGTTTTTTGTCGCCCTTTCCACAGGTCTTGTGGGATTTCGGATATGACTTGGACAGCAGTCACTCGGACGCTACGTAGCGAGTCGTTTAGCAGCGGCATCGCTTTTTTAACCAGCGTTGTGAACGGGCTTAGTCCAGGACTGTTGTCCCGATACCCCTGCATCGTCATTAGGGCTGCAATGCGTACTTGGGGGTCACTACTTTGTAGGTTGGCAATTGCGGTGTCGGCGCTGTCTGTAGATCTTGACGGGTCGAGCCAGGCCAACGCTGCCGCTCGAGCAATTGCGGGAGTTCCTGGAGTTTCCAGTAATTCAATAATTGCGTCTGCCGCGAGAGGTTCTTGGTTCCACGCGGCTGATAATGTCTGACCAAAATGCGTACGACGATGCTCGCTTTCGGGGTACCAGATCTCTACTGCCTCGTGGGCCCACTGGTTTACGCGTTCAAGTTGATCCTGAACATCTTGTTCGCCATTGGAGGCCGCTCGTACCCAGTCGGCATATTGTTTCAAGTGCAATTCGCTTTGGCGTTCGTCGCTCAGCGAGACCGACGGATTGATGTCATCGTCAAAGTGGCATTTGACGCAGGCGTTGGGTGTGCCCAGTGTTAGGCTCAGGTCGGGCCGCGGCACGCGTAGGCTATGGTCACGACGCGGGTCGACTTCCATATAGGTTGTCGTTGGCATGTGACATTCCACGCACGATGCACCAGTACTCCCAGTCTTGTGGAAATGGTGTTGCGGTGTGTCGTACTTGTTCGCTTGATGTTGATTCAAGTGACACGATGTGCACAGACGATTGTCTTTGAATTTTATCTTGGTGCTGTGGGCATCGTGGCAATCGGTACAACGAATCCCTTTGTGATACATTTTGCTTTGAATGAATGAGCCGTAGACATAGACTTCATCAGAAATCTGACCATCGGCGTGGTAGGTTTCTGGTCGTAACGATTCGTTGGCAAAATGGTCATGGAATGAGTTGCCAGGGCGAAAGTCGGGATGAATAATCCGTCGTCGCGAATGACATGGTGCACATGTCTGAATTTGGGTTTCGGCTTTGTCAGCGCCTTTGAGAACGGGTAAGCCGTAGCCAATGTTGCGATCCCAGAAAACGCTCGAATTACTTGCGAGCGTGACATGGCGACTGCCGGGGCCATGACAGCTTTCACAACTCACATCAATTTCACTAAATGTGGTGTGATAGTGTCCTGTCTTGGCGTCGAAGTTCTTTTGTAGATTAGTGCTGTGACAGTCAGCGCACATGTTGTTCCATCGCTGAGCAATACCGGTCCAATGTAAATCGTCGTTTGGTTGCAGACGTTCATGGACGTCTGGCGGTCCCAGATAGAACCACTTTTTCTGCTTCGTGTTCCAGCATACTCGTAATACTTGCAGCCGCGCGATTTCGTTTGCAGGCTGATTTTCGATGCGATCAAACTCGACCAAGTACTGTTGCAGTGGCGTGACACCAAAAACATAAGCAATCTCAAAGTCGGTCATTTTCCCGTCGGGGCCATCTGTGTTGATGTAGAACTTGCCGTCGCGGCGGAACATTCTCGAAGTGATTCCGTAATGATCGATCGTGGCATTATCAAAGTTACCCAATACGGTCTTTTCGGTGGCGACATCCATAGCAAGATCATGATGAGAGCCGGTCCATAAATCTGCTTGATCCTGATGGCATTCAATACAGCGTTTGGTACCCACATATTTCGAAGTCGTGTCGGCGGGAAGCGTTGTGTACCAATCGGTGCCAAGCCAGACACCGACAGCGATGACCGTTATTGGTATTAGCAGCAATGGTCGAGCGGTTTTGATAATGCTGTGGGTCATGTGGTTATTTGGATGCGAATTGTAATATAGTAATAGAATCAGCCGTAAGGTAATTATTTATTGAAAAGACAATTGCAGCAAGTTTCCTAGTAACTGACAGTAAAAGAAATACCGCCATGCGGGGTGGTTATACAGGTTGTTTGGATAATTTAGCGTTGAGCAAATCGACTAAGAAAGCCTCTTATGAACGATAAACCGTTTCTGGATATCCACGACGACGAATTGACTACAGATCTGCCAACCAAAACGCCGCTGGTTGACCGCCG
Source organism: Planctomycetota bacterium (assembly GCA_036338835.1). Lineage (GTDB taxonomy): Bacteria > Planctomycetota > Planctomycetia > Pirellulales > Pirellulaceae > UBA721. The sequence continues at coordinate 1,670 of JAYZBF010000165.1, read as the reverse complement.
AAAACTATTAACTTGGTTGGGCGCTGCTGGAGTGGGTACGATTGTATTTCAAAAGGCACTGGCAGCACATGTTGAAGATACAGGTAAAGTAACCGTTGAGATGGTTGCTCAAGCTGAGTGGATTGCTGGTATTGAATTGAGTGAAACGCAACGAGCAGAAACCGCTACCGGTCTACAAAACCTGATGCGTGATCTGGATGCGTTGCGCGATGTTGACGTCGGCTATGATACTTGGCCCGCATTATCTTTTAGGGTGAAGCCTAGCGCCAAACCTCTGCCTTTACACCCGCTTGTTGTGAGGTCGGATTCTAAAAACAAATTGGCGACGCCGGACGAAGATGTAGACTTGGCGTATATGTCAATTGCCCAACAGTCACGGTTAATTCGCAGTGGGCAGGTTTCGAGTTTGGAATTGACGCAGATGTATTTGCGGAGGCTGAAAAAGTTTGATCCGACGCTCAAGTTTTATGTGAATTTGACGGAAGAGTTGGCACTAGAGCAAGCCGCAGCAGTGGATCGAACGCGGGATCGACTTGGCGAATGGCATCCATTGCGAGGGATTCCATGGGGTGCCAAAGATCTGATTGCTTACCCTAAATATCCTACGACGTGGGGCGCTCCGCAATTCAAAGATCGAATATTAAATACAAAGGCGACGGTTGCGGCCAAACTGGATCAAGTGGGCGCTGTGTTAGTTGCCAAGTTGGCATTAGGTGCGTTGGCAATGGGGGATAAGTGGTACGGCGGCCCGACAAAAAATCCTTGGAATCCGGCACAAGGTTCTAGCGGATCCAGTGCGGGTTCGGCGAGTGCTACGGCCGCGGGCTGCGTCGGTTTTTCATTGGGCAGCGAGACCTTGGGCAGTATTATGTCACCGTCACGTCGTTGCGGAGTTACGGGGTTGCGCCCTACTTTTGGTCGAGTCAGTCGGCAGGGGTGTATGTCCTTGTCGTGGAGTATGGACAAGTTGGGGCCGATTTGCCGCAGTGCCGAAGATTGTGCTTTGGTGTTTCAAGCGATCCACGGCGGCGATGGTCTTGACCCGTCGGCTGTGGATCGTCCGTTTCATTGGCCGGTAAAGGTGAACATGAAACGAATTAAGGTTGGATATGTTGATGATGGCCGCAAGTTGGCCGACCGAGAAGTATTGCAGGTATTTAAAGACCGTGGCTGTAAGCTGGTGGAGATTCAATTGCCTGGTGAGTTGCCGACGTGGCCTTTAACCAATATTTTGTTTGCCGAAGCGGCTGCCCAATTCGATCCGTTGACTCGAGCGGGTGCTGAAGAGGGACTCAACACGTGGCCGAGTTTGTTCCGTCGCGCCGAGTTCCTACCGGCCGTTGTATATTTACGGGCGCTGCGGATTCGTAGTAAGTTGCAAGATGAAATGCAGCCAGTTATGCAGCAGGTTGGCGTGTTTGGTGATGGCGGCCGTGATGAGGCGTTGATTACTAATATGACAGGGCATCCGGCGATTGCGATGCCGAATGGTTTTGTCGAGCGAGAGGGTGTGCGGCAACCGGTGAGCGTGCAGTTGACGGGTCGGTTGTACGATGAAACAACCATTTTGGCGCTTGCCCAGTTGTTCCAATCTGAGACCGATTACCATCTTCAGCGACCGCCGCAGGAGAATTCGGAAGAATGACAGGGGCGTCATTGGCAACGCCTCA
>JAYZBF010000164.1:0-6301 GCA_036338835.1 Planctomycetota bacterium | reverse complement strand
AGCATCTTGCACCCGGAGCTGAGGCGGTATTTCGAGTGAAAGCTAAAGCGATCGCCCAAGGTGATAATGTTATTCGAGTGCAGATATCCTCGGATGATAAAACAACCCCCGTCACCAAAGAAGAAAGCACCCGCGTCTATTCGGACAATTAATCCGACCAGTTTGTAATCTAGCTCAATTTAGTTTAACCGTTCTCCACTAGGCTTCAGCGGACAGCAGCATCTAGCACTTCAGCCAGCCATTTATAAATGCTGACAAAATTAATTGAACCCACCGCGATTCCATGCACCATTTTTTAAGACTTGCTGTATCCGTAATTCTCGCCACCGCGATTTGTAGCGAGATTCACGCCTCTGGGCCGCTCAGGAAAACAACGATTGGAGTAACACTTAGCGGCACGTCAATTGTTGGTTGGGCCAATGATGACTACTTTGACTTGGATTTCCAGGGTCAACGCATATTAATCGTTGGCGGTGTTTACGATGCCTCGTCGGCAGTTCAAGTCAAGCAGCTTTCCGAAAATATGAAATCGACGGATACCCGCTCCGTTGCGTTTGTCCCGGATCTATACCCAGACTCCGATCAGGGACGTGTGATCAACGAAGCCGACTTATCGAATTTCTACAACGCGTCGAATAACCCCGAATTTCAATATTTGGTCGGCTGGGCCGCCTATCATATTTCGGACTGTGTCGTGCTTTTGCGATTGTCCAACGACGAGTCCATAGTTGCCAATAATACGTTTGTGAAACAATTCGGGCGGACTCTACTAAAAACGGATATTCAAGTATCAGCAGAGCCGCTGCAATATTGCAATGCGATGGCCCAAGCATCGGCTAAGTATGGTATTGGGTTGGATGTCATAGAATTGTCGAACAAACTAAGTGCCAACCGCAACCAAATGTGGATTGATTCAATATCACAGGTGACGAAAAAGAGTTCTGCTCGGCTCGATTTTCAAAAACGATCGTCGGATACCGACTCCGTCATCGATCAACTATTGGTAGTCTATGGGCGATCGATGAAAAATATTTCTTATATTCCGGCGCTGGCAATCATGGCTCAATATCAACATCGGCATTTAGGAAATGAAAAGTCGTTAACCAATGCTGAGCTCGAAAAAATAATCGAGCCACATGTACAGGGGCCGCTGCCGAAAAACGGTAGTGCAATTGCGGGACATTTAGCATTATTCACTGCGGTGAATGCAACGACGCTTGAGCGGGAGTTCCAACGTGATTGTAAGCAACGTATTTTAGACGTGGCGGACTTGTTTTTTTCTGAGCAGTCGCAATACCGTGGTCACGCGATGATGCCGTTTCACAACGAGATGAGTGATGCTGTTTTTATGGGCGGGCCGATATTGGCTATCGCTGATTCGATAACTCGCGAGTTCGAAGATCCAAAGTATGCCAAGGCTACGATTTCCCATTTGCAAGCGTGTGCTCTGATGAACCAACTCGACAATGGTTTGTATCAACATTCTCCGCTGGACCCAACTGCTTGGGGTCGCGGTAATGGTTTTGCGGCGCTTGGCGCGAGTATGTGCCTGAGTTTACTATCACCGGAAACTGAAGGTTATGAGCAGGTGCAGCAAAAATTTATTAAGCAAATAAACGAGTTGATTAAGCATCAAGATGCAACTGGAAGTTGGCATCAAGTGGTGGATCACCCAGAGAGTTATCCTGAGTTTACTTCGACATGCATGATTGCCTCGGCAATTTTGTTAGGCATTAAGAAGGGCGTGTTGTCGCGTGATGATTATCGGTCTGTAATTGCTGGAGCTAAGCAGGCTACGCTTAGACGCATAGCGCCCAATGGGTTTATTAATGATGTATGTACGGGCACCGGTAAACAAAAAAATCTTCGAGCGTATTTAAATCGTGAGGCGGTTCAAGGTCGTAATGACCGGGCTGGAGCAATGGCGTTGTTGTTTTTAACTTTGCTCCAGCAGTAATTGGGAGAGTGCCGCGCGACTGCTCGCTCAACTATAATTAATGGTATGACTATTCATATACCAACCATGGATGATGTACATCGAGCGCAGGTAGTTCTGGCCGATCATTTAAGTGCGGCGCCGTTAATACGTTCTTATCGGCTTGAGCAAGCGTTGGGGTTGCCCGCATCGAGGAACGTCTGGATCAAGGATTACGGTTGGACGCCGAGCGGTTCATTTAAATGTATGGGTGCCTTAAATTGGATGGCGAACAATTGCGTTAAGATTGGCGATCGCCCAGTCGTTGCTCATTCATCGGGAAATTTCGCTTCCGGCTTGGCATATGCTGGTTCACGTTTTAAAAAACGCGTGATTATCGTGATGCCTGAGAGTGCTCCAAAAGTCAAATTCGACTTAACCCGCTCATTCGGAGCTGAGATTCAAACGTATGATATTACGACAGATCACCAGACGCAGGCGCGATCAAAATTGACGGCGGCGATTGTCGAGAATCAAGATGGCGTGCAGGCATCACCTTACGATGATCCGTATGTGATCGCAGGCAACGGAGTTGGTGGAGTGGAGATAGGTGATGCACTGCGGCAACAGGGGCGCAGTATTTCTCATTTCGTTTGTCAGGTGAGCGGCGGCGGTTTGCTGGCAGGCCATGCGTTAGCGATTGCGGATTGTTTTCCGGAGGCGCAAATTGTGGGTGTTGAGCCTAGCGGTGCAAATGATTTCCAACAATCCTTAGCTGCTGACGAACGGGTGCGACTTGAAAAACCGACTAGTATTTGCGATGGTTTGTTGTCCTATGATGTAGGCGAGCATAATTGGCCGATCCTGAGGCGGGACGTAAGCCAAGTTGCAGCGGTCGAAGATGTATCGACGTGTCGAGCGATGAAGTGGTTGTATGACAATCATGGCCTCAAAACAGAACCGTCCGGTGCGATTACGACCGCGGCGATTCTTTACGGTGGTATGAATCTCAGCGGTGAGGGTGATATTGTGATCGTTCTGAGTGGCCGCAATGTCGATAACGATGCGTTTCAGACCTGGTTGGCGGCTGACGGAGAATGACTTTTGCCAAATAGGATTTCGCTATAGCCTAAATTGTGTTTGTTCCGATAAGAATTACAAGAGGCGAGGTGATTCCTATAGACAAATCTTCGGCAAACAGTGCTATAATAGGGACGTTATGAGTAACCCAACCAATATTATGGATCAACAATTTCCATCTCCTGTGCGTAGGCGCAGTATTCTGCAGCTAGGTGGAAGTATGGTTGGTGGTCTCGGGTTATCGCAATTGTTTGCAGCCCAGGCGGAATCTGCAGTCAAAGCAAAAGTTGATCAACCAGCGGTCATCTTTGTTTGGTTGCCCGGTGGTCCCCCCCACATGGAAACCTATGACCTTAAACCAGACGCTCCCGAAGATTATCGTGGAATCTATAAACCAATCAACACTGTCGTGCCGGGTATGGATATCTGCGAATTGTTCCCGCTGCAAGCAAAGGTCGCCGATAAATTCAATCTGATTCGTTCCGTGTCTCATAAGTTTGCGGATCATGGTGGCGGACATAAACGGTTCATGACCGGACGGATCCCAGCGACGCCAACCGGAACTGTAAACGATGCTCCTTGCGTAGCGTCGATTGTCGCGAAAAAGCTAGAGAACAAGGTTAATGCGAGTGGACTATGTAACTATGTTGTGCTTGGCAATGGCCGAGTTAATTCAGTAAACACTTTTGCTTTTGGGTCAGCATATCTTGGAAATGAAACACACCCATTTAGTGTTTCAGGCGATCCGAATGCGGAAAATTTTGAAGTACAAAATCTTTCCCTGCATAGCAGTTTGTTCGCAGAACGATTACAAAACCGCTCGGCACTGTTATCAGGACTCGATCAACTAAGAGCAGATGTTGACGCTAGCGATCTGATGGGATCGATGGATGCATTTAATCAACGAGCGATGGCGATGATCACCTCGAGTGAAGCCCATCATGCATTTGATTTATCACACGAATCAGAGAAAACTCGCGATCGCTTTGGACGACATGAATGGGGACAGCGAGCGTTGTTAGCTCGTAGACTTGTCGAAGCGGGAGTTCCCTGGGTTTCCATTGTGATGGAAAACCCTTACGTCTCGGGAATCAGTATGCCGGATTGGGGAGTTTACAATTGGGATAGCCATGCTGTGAACTGTCACCTATTTAAGGATGCGGAAGTGCGGTTCCCGATCTACGACAAAGTTGTTTCGGCCATGATTGAAGACTTGTATGCCCGCGGTCTTGATAAGCGAGTGTTATTAGTTGTGACAGGTGAATTTGGACGTACTCCGCGGATTACCGTTCGACCGGGAACAAAATCTAAGGTGGATCAACCTGGTCGCGATCATTGGCCCGGAGCGATGAGTTTTCTGGTGGCCGGCGGCGGTATGCAAACGGGACAGGTAATTGGAGCAACCAATTCGCGTGGGGAGGAACCGATCCGTCGACCTTTGACGCCTAATGATCTATGGGCCAGTGTGTATCGGCATCTGGGAATTAATCCGGAACACTCGTTCTTGGATCATAGTGGGCGACCCATGCCGATTCTTCCTTTCGGACAGGAAATAGATGAGCTAACTCCGGTCGCCTGAGTCAGCGTCATCCGGACTGGCCGACTCGGTGGCGGTCAACGAATTCTTCATCAAGCGTGATTCCTAACCCGGGTCCCTGGGGGATTTTTATGATGCCCTGCTCCGCTTGTACCTTTTCATGAGTTAAATCATGACGTAGCGGGGAATCTTCTACACAATCCTCAAACAAGAAGGCGTCTTTACAAGTTGCTAGCCAATGTAGACTTGCGGCAACCGTAATTGGACTGGTGTAACAATGATTGCACAGTCGACTACCGATCTCTTCCACTCGTTGACGAATATATAATGCGTCGGTGAAGCCACAGCGCGATAGATCAACTTGATATACATCTAATGCTTGAGCGTCAATCAAAGGACGCATTGCTTGCCGCCCGCATTCTTCTTCACCTGCGGCAATCGGTACTGGTGAACGGTCACGTAGCCAACGATAACCGTCGACATCATTGGGGTCCAACGGTTCTTCAAGCCACCCAATGTTGTACGACTCAAACGAGCGTGCACGTGTTAGCGCGGTCCGCCGATCCCACACACAACCAGCGTCAATGAGTAACGTGGCATCATCGCCAATCCCCGCTCGCGCACCGGCAACTAATTCAATGTCCAACGCTTCGTCTTGCCCCATCGGCTCCCAACCAAATTTAACAGCGTTATAACCAGCATCCCGCCACTGTTCACCAATGGCTTTCGTTTCTGCTCCATCTTTCCCAAATAGAATCGATGCATAAGCTTTGAACTGCTGGTGATGGGCGCCTCCGAGTAACCGATGAATTGGTTCACCAAAATGTTTACCTTTAAGGTCCCATAGTGCAATATTGATCGCTGCCATCGCAGAAATGGTGACACTACTACGACCAAAATACATCGTCTCGCGATACATCCGATCCCACAGGCGACCAATCTCTAGGGGATTTTCGCCGATCAAGATTTGCCGCAGTCCACAGGCAATATTATGGCTAAACGGGGCGTCAATAATTGCTTGTACAACCTCGGGTGATGAATCCGCTTCTCCAATACCTTCGAGTCCCGTGTCTGTACGCACACGGATAATGATAGAATCTTGACTGCTAGCCGTTTTTTCTTCAACGCTCTCTATACGTAGAATTTCGCAAATGATTTCGGTGATTTTCATCGTGTCAGTTTCATTGGTTGTGTAGCATCAAAAATATCATTATATCAGTCGATCGATTGTTGCATAATGGAACTAAACCCGAACATTATTGAAGGGCATTTAGATATGACAACAGGTCTGCCATTTGTTGTTTACTAATCTGCTTTTCAAGACCTTCAGGCATAAATGACAAACCAGTGCTTTGAAGTACCTCGATCTCAGTCCGTAGAATAGTTGTGGTGGTGCCGTCAGGTTTCTGCAACGTGATACTATTTGCATTTTCAGATGTAATCATTCCCGTTGTCGAACGTCCTTTCACGTCAATCAACACATATGTCAAAAACTTAGGTTTAACTTCGCGGTTGGGGTCGAGAATGTTCAGCATCACGGCTGGTAGCCCGCGATTACGAATCCCGTTGAGATCTGCTCCGACACGAGTCCCGACATTTTCAAGGCGATGACAAGCAGAACAAACTTTCTTAAAGATTTCCTTTCCTTGGCTCACATTACCTGTGGCCGATAAAGCAGCTTGATAATCTTCGATTACGGCAAGGCGTTCCCCGCTGGGCGCTGACAACAAAATCTTCGCGACTCGTTGGGCTATATTCTTGTCTGGATG
>JAYZBF010000163.1:0-6302 GCA_036338835.1 Planctomycetota bacterium | reverse complement strand
CGGATCGCCGTCCACGCATAGCAGATTTTGGTCAATCGCGACTTTCCACTGACCAATCTCCAGCTTTGGGAACGTTGTTTTTCATGGCGCCCGAACAAGCGGATCTGGATGCTAGTCCCGATCCGCGGTGGGATGTTTATGGACTTGGCGCAATTCTCTATACACTACTTGAGGGTTCTGCCCCCAATCGCAGCGAAAATGACCTCAAAAAAATTGAGACCTCGGGCGGCCTCAAAAAGCGTCTAAAATCGTACCAAGCCACGATTAACAATGCTGGCAACCCAGCGGATTCGATGCTGCGATCTGATATTGATCCACCGCTACGGGAAATTATCCGCAAATGCCTTGCCGTTGATCCCCAGGAGCGTTTTTCGTCAGTCCGTGATATTCTCGACGCGCTGCGACACCGGCAAACGACTCGAGACCGCCGACCACTTACAATCCTAGGAATTTTTGGGCCCATTTTACTACTCGCAATCATGACGGTTTTTAGCAGTCTATGGTATCAGCAAGCCGTTGCTGATGCCGAACTTGCTGTACGCGAACGTGTTTATGAAAGCAATAAATGGATTTCACGACACATTGCACTCAGTGTTAAAGACGAACTCCGTAACTACTTTGACATTGTGGAACGAGAATCCTCCCAAGGAGAATTACCGGACCTAATTACAACTATCCTCGGTTCCACTGGATTACAAAATATCCACAACAATCGCCAACCGTGGGCGACATTAACCTCATCGCAAAAAGCGTTTGTTAATGACCCACAACGGAAGCCGTTAGATAAATTTCTTGAAGCACGAATTCAGCATTACCAACAAGATCACGTCAACGCTGAAATTGCGAGTTTATTTGTTGTCGGTCCAAACGGCGACATGCTGGGCATCGCATTTAGCCCCGATGAAATCCGTGGCCAGCAATCTATTGGCCGTTACTACGGTTATCGCAACTATTTTCACGGAGGTACCCGAGACCTTGCCCAAGATATTGAATCCAGAAGAATATCCCCAATCAGCAATACACATCTGTCCCGCGCCTTTCAAAGTACAACCACGAATAAATGGAAAATTGCAATTACGACTCCTATCTATATGCCGGCCAACCAAGCAGATCCAACTGACCCATCGAATCGCGGGGAACTCATCGGAATTATGGCTGTGACGGTAAACCTCGGTGATTTTTCTTCTTTGAAAAACGACAATTTAATTGAGAACCAGTTTGCAGTATTTATCGACGGTCGCGCAGGGTCTGAAACCGGAGGAGGCCAACGCCGCGGTACGATCCTGCAACATCCCGCTATGGACGAGCTTGAATCCACTCCTGACAAACCATTTCAACTTTCGGCAATACAACTCAGAGGCTTGCTGCAGGGACAAGAGTCGCTTTACACAGATCCCATGGGTGAAGCCACCAATCTAGAAAAATATCGCGGCAAGTGGATTGCAGTACTCCAAAGGGTAGAAACGCCGGCGGCGGCGAATCGCGGGCGTAGCAATCTTAGGATTTTAGTTCAAGAAAGTTACTCGCAAGCAACCCTGCCCATTCGAGAATTAGGGAGAAAACTAATCCTCGAGGGTATTTTCGCTGCGGCGGTGATCCTGATCGTCGTCAGCGCCCTCTGGTTCTTTGTCATTCGCAAATTCTCGCAACCCATCGGCAAAGCATAACACTCGAGCAATTGATTGCTTTATGGTCTCAGAACGTCGTGAATCACGTGCCCATGTACATCTGTCAGACGTCGCTCAATTCCGTTGTGATAAAACGTCAACCGCTTGTGGTCTAACCCCAGCGAATGCAGAATCGTCGCGTGAAAATCATAAACGGTCGATACATCCTCGACAGCTCGATGTCCAAATTCATCCGTGGCACCATAGGAGAACGGAGCTTTCACCCCGGCTCCCATCATCCAAGCAGTAAAGCCCGACGGATTATGATCGCGACCACTGGCACCACTCTGAAACGTCGGCATCCTGCCAAACTCCGTTGTCCAAACCACTAATGTATCCTTGAGCAACCCTCGCTGTTTAAGATCCGTTAGTAAAGCCGCCACCGGTTGGTCTAACACGGGACCGTGTAAACTGTATTGATCCTTCAGCTTCTTGTGCCCGTCCCAATTACTTGTCCCTTCGCCGCCAGTTTGATACGAGCCATTGAAAAGCTGGATAAAGCGAACGCCCTTTTCCACCAGTCGTCGAGCTAGTATGCAATTCTTGGCAAAACTCGCTCGCAAAGTATTACTGGTATCATCCGCCGCATACATTTTCAAAGTAGCCGATGTTTCGGTCGAGAGGTCACTAATCTGCGGTACCGACAACTGCATACGAGCGGCCAATTCGTAGCTTGCTATCCGAGCAGCTAATTGGGTATCCCCCGGAAAACGAGCTAAATGGCGATCGTTCAACCGTTTCAGAAACTCGCGCGTAGCAACATCTTCGCCCTGGGACAAAGAACTCGGTGGCAACAAGTTTCCAATGGGGTTAGTGGTATTGAACGCAGTACCTTGAAACGTCGCTGGTAAAAAGCCAGGACCCCAATTGTTGACGCTCGATTGCGGAGTTCCGCGGGGATCGGGAATCGCCACGAACGCTGGTAACTCTGCCGTCTCACTACCAAGGGCATAGGTCGCCCACGACCCGATACTGGGAAAGCCATCGAGCGTAAAACCGGTCGACATAAAGTTCTCGCCCGGACCATGTGTATTTGTTTTACTGGTGAGGGAATGGATAAACGCCATGTCATCGGCATGTTCACCAATATGATCTACTAAAGTAGATATCATTTTGCCACTCTCACCACGTGGCTTAAACTGCCAAGGGCTGCGCGTAACATTCCCTTGCTTGCCTTGAAACGTCACTAGGTCGGCTGCTCCTGGTAGTGGTTCACCATCACGCTTAATCAACTCGCTCTTATAGTCAAACGTGTCTAAATGGCTACAAGCCCCTGCGCAGAATATCATAATCACATTCTTTGCCGCAGCTGGAAAATGTGGATCACGCGCAGCATGAGGATGCTGGGGATCAATTTGGGGGCGAATCGTTGTAGTGTTTTCTTCTTCGCGTGCTAACAAGGAATTGTCACTCAACAACTTCGTCAGAGCAATACTGCTCAAGCCAAACGCCATATTACCCATCGCCGAACGCCGGCTCAGTAAATGGCGGCCTATCATTGGAATTTGCTTGTGATGATGCATAAATAATATTCGCTGCTTAGTCTATCTGTCTCTATTGAACAAACAAAAACTCGTTGGAATTAAACAACACGCGACATAATGCCGCTAAACCGTACTTTTCGATAAACTCCTTACACTCCTTAACTTCGGCCGCAGTTGGTTTACGAGCATAAAAATAAATATAGGCCGCACGCACTTGCCCTGCCGTGGACTCGGGGGTTTCAACAAGTAGACGTTCAGACATAATCTGTGCCTGCTGAATTACAAATTTGCTATTCAAGAGGTTCAATGCCTGCAGTGGAGTGGTCGAACGACTGCGTTTAGCGACAACCTGACTCGCATCAGGGCAATCAAAAACACCGAAAACTCCATCTTGTTCTTGTCGCACCTTCGTCTGATAAATCATCCGCCGCCAATGCTCCGGACCGTACTGTTCAATTGGGAAATAATGTCGTACGTTTTCCATTTCGACTTTGAACCCAGAAAATCCTGGGCCACCTCGCTGTAAATTCAGCGAGCCAGAAACCGCCAGAATCGAATCACGTATCGCTTCCGCCTCTAACCGTCGCGGAGGAAACCGCCACAGATATCGCGAATCGCTATCTTTCTTGAGCGCTACTGCCCGCGGGGTACTAGTCTGACGAAACGTCGACGATTCTAGTATTAAGCGGTGAATATGCTTGAGGCTCCACTGGTTTTCACGAAGCTCACAAGCCAAATAATCCAGCAGATCGGGATGCGTGGGCAATGTCCCCGCTGCTCCAAAATCACTTGGCGTATCAACGATTCCAACACCAAAGCAATGCTGCCAAATTCGATTCACAATCACCCGAGCAGTTAACGGGTTCTCTGGTGCAACGATCCATTTCCCCAAGTGCTCGCGTCGTTGTTTTTCGGGAGCGTCGCTGGCCAAACCTAAACTACCTAGAATCTCAATTGCGTCTGGCTTCATTTGTTCTCGTGGTGCTAGTGGGTCACCTCGATAGAGCCGAAAAATAGCTGGCGGCGTGGTAAACGTGCCGGCATACACCACCTGAGATTTGCTGAGATACATCATCTGCTGCCGTAACGATTGTAATTGCAGGACAGATTCCTCGAGCAAAGATCGTTTCGCGGCAGCGACTTTACTGAAATCGTAATTCACGACCGCAGCCGCAGCGTTTACGTCATAAGGCAATCGATTCTGGTGTGTCGCAATGGTAGTCCATTGACCTGGCTGCAAAGCAATTTCAATTTTGTATTCAATTGCCAAGCGATCTCGGAACGAACCTTCCCGGTCGCGTGCCCATTGGATCCGGTCAATCTCAAAGATCTCGGGGAACTCAAGTTTGATCCAGCCAGCACTGTTTTCAGCGGAAATCCAACTGTGCGAATTACCCACAAGCCCGTCATTGATATGGGCAATCTTGTGCTTTGGGTTATTGGGATACTCCGTGGACGCGGTAGCCTTGACTCCGAGGTTTGACAGCGACACGTTTTTTGATTTAGAGAATACCGATAATTCGTCAATACACGGTTCCCCACCAGTGGAACGTAAAACCGTAAATCGCACAAAACGTGTTCGTATCGCATCAAACCGTTCCTCATTGAATTTCGAATTGACAGCATCTCGCAGCACTGGTGTAACAACGTAGCGGGATAGTGTTTCATCGATAGATTCAATTTGGTTCGCTATCTCTTGCCGTCGATTCTGCAAATCAACCGTCGCTGGCAATTCGCGCTCGGCATGATTCACGCCTGCAAAAACTGCCTGCAACGAATAATAGTCCTTTTGGGAGATCGGATCGAATTTGTGAGAATGGCAACGAGCGCACCCTAGGGTGAGTCCCAAAAAAGTCGTTCCCGTCGTGTTGATCATGTCAGCAAGTTCGTCCTGACGCTGCAACTTGCGGAAAAGTGGGTCCTGGCTTTTCACCATGTCGTTCGGGCCGGCCACAAGAAATCCCGTAGCTCGTGGCGCGTCCAAGGCATCGCCCGCTAGTTGCTCGAGCACAAACTGATCGTAGGGTTTGTCGGAATTAAGCGAATCAATCACATAGTCACGGTAAGGCCAAGCGTTAGCTCGTTCACGATTAACTTCAAATCCAGTTGTTTCGCCAAAACGGACTAGATCCAACCAATGCCGCGCCCAACGTTCACCGTAGTGCTCACTCGAAAGAATTTCATCGACCAAGGTCGAGTAGTCCTTTTGACGATTGAGTCGAGCTATCTGTGCTTTCGTTGGCGGCAAACCATGTTCAACGAGCCGCAGTCGTCGCAATAATTCAACAGGCGACGCAGTAGGAGAAGGCTGTAACCCCTGTTGCTCAAGTGCATCCAAAATAAATCTATCGATGTCATTGCGAACCCAACTATCCCGGATTTCAGGAACCACGGGACGGCGAATGGGCTGAAAAGACCAGTGATCGGTCGTTGCTACTGCCGGGACTGAATCGCCCGGAAAGTTCATGCCTGTATCAATCCACTTTCGCAGGATCCCAACCTCCTGCGGCGATAAAGCGGGACCCTCAGGTGGCATCTCGAGATCGGGATTCAGCCCTGCAATAACATGAATCAGGAAACTGTCCTGGCTGTTGCCCGGAACTAACGATGGCTCACCAAAATCACCGCCCCGCAACAAGGACGTTTTTTGATCCACACGCAGACCACTTTCCTGTTTCTGCGGACCGTGACATTTTAAACAGTGCATCTCGAGAATCGGTGCCACGTCCTTCTTATAGGAAACGTCGCCCTCTGCCACCGCGGGTAATTTATCCTGGGACCAGAGGATATCTCCCCCCTGCAGGGCAAGCACCATAAACCAAACGAGTTTTGGATGGAATCTAAACATAATTAACACATTTACGGACAATCGATCAATCCACGCTGACATCACAATATCGTATTATATCAGAACCGATTAGTGTATTTATCGTCACGCGTCCGTGGAAGTATCGCTCGTTTGGGCCGTGAAATCAGATCCGTCATCCATGACAATTCCGAAGATGCTACTCGAGCATGGTGCGAAAACCACGCTTACGGATTATTCTGATAAAAACCGTCGACTACGCGCAATCGCCCGAGTTAGTTGGATGACTCAATGACAAGTGATCTCCTGGTCGGCGCTCACCCTTTTGATTTGCCTCGGTCCTTC
>JAYZBF010000162.1:0-10621 GCA_036338835.1 Planctomycetota bacterium | reverse complement strand
ACGAAACGTCTTTCGGTCAACACGGTATAGGCAGGTTACGTTTGTCCGTTACCACGGCCGACCCGACGAGAATACAATTTGAGTCAATTCCCGCTGAGATTATTACGATTGCCAAAATCGAGGCGGCTCAGCGCAACGCAGCTCAAACAAAAATTATCAGCGAATATTTCCTCGCCAATCACGATCCTCAAAAATCACAGCAAGACAAATTAGCTAAGCTAGTCGCCATGAAAAACACTGCATTCCCACCAACAATGGTAATGCGTGACATGTCGCCAAGCCGTAAAACCTTCGTACTCAATCGTGGGCAATATAACGAACCCACTACCGAAGTAAGCGTCGGTGTTCCCAACATATTCCCAGCATTACCTACAGATACCGCGCCGAATCGCCTTGGATTCGCTCAGTGGCTAATACACCCAGATCACCCGTTAACCGCTCGTGTGGCCGTCAATCGATATTGGCAACGATTGTTTGGTGTAGGACTCGTCAAAACGCTAGAGGATTTTGGGACTCAAGGGGAATTGCCAAGCCATCCACAATTACTCGACTGGCTCGCACTTGATTTCCAAGCTAACGGTTGGGACATCAAACGAACACTCAAGACGATCCTGTTATCAGCAACCTATCGTCAGTCATCGCAAGCACCAGCAGCAGCCTATCAACAGGATCCAGATAACCGTCAACTTGCTCGAGGACCACGCATGCGGCTGTCCGCAGAAGAAATTCGCGACAATGCCTTAGCAATCAGCGATTTGCTTGTAAAGAGAATTGGCGGCAAAAGCGTTTATCCATATCAACCGCTAGGCATTTGGATGGAATTGAACAATCGTCCCGGTTATTCACGCAAATACCCTCAAGGTACGGGAGAGGATTTGTATCGGCGAAGCCTATACACTTTTTGGAAACGTACTGTGCCGTCGCCGATGCTCAAGACGCTAGACGCTCCCGAACGCGAATTCTGTACTATCCAACGATCACGCACCAATACCCCACTGCAATCACTACTACTGCTGAATGCTCCCCAATTTGTGGAATCCGCCAGACACCTAGCCGAGCGGATCATGGCACAAGACACAAACGAACCGCGTCAGCAGTTGAGTTATATATTCCGTCTCGTCACTGGACGCACTCCGTCCAAACAAGAAGTTTCCATTATACAATCCGTTTACCGCTCGCAACTTACAGGTTTTGCGAACGACACTAATGCCGTCGATGAACTCTTAGCAGTCGGTGATTCAGACGTCGACGATACATTGGACCGTACAAAATTAGCTGCTTGGACGATGGTCTGCCGGATGCTACTGAACCTTGACGAAGCCATCAGCAAATAACCACCCTAAATCTAAAGGCACACAGCCAAATCACAATATCATGACCGATCCATTACAAGCAGCACAACTTATTTCGAACCGACGCCAGTTCTTTGGTAAAGCCGCGACTGGTATCGGCACCGCTGCACTGGCAAGTCTGCTCAACAGGCGAGCCACAGCGACGGCGACCACATCAACAGACCGCATCGGCGGTCTGCCGGACATCCCACACTTCGCCCCTCGTGCAAAACGTGTCATTTACTTGCTGCAATCAGGCGCTCCGTCGCAAGTCGATCTGCTTGCCCATAAACCCTCGCTCGAAAAGCTGCATTTGCAGAATTTGCCCGACAGCATCCGCGGTGGACAACGGTTGACCGGCATGACCGCGGGACAAAAGAATTTTCCCGTCGTAAAATCGCCGTACAAATTTACTCAACACGGAGAATCGGGGCGATATTTAAGCGAACTCCTTCCGCATTTAAGCAGCGTTGTTGATGAAATGTGCTTCGTTCATTCCATGCATACCGAGGCGATCAATCACGACCCCGCCATCACTTTTTTCCAATCGGGACACCAGCAACCGGGTCGCCCTAGTCTCGGATCATGGCTCAGTTACGGATTGGGGAGCGAAACAGAAAACTTGCCGTCGTTTGTTGTGATGTTGAGCCAAAACACATTTTCGCAGGCGCAACCATTGTATGATCGATTGTGGGGTGGTGGATTCCTACCTTCTAAATTTCAGGGCGTCAAATTTCGCAGCCAAGGCGACCCAGTTTTATACCTGAAAGATCCGGCGGGACTAAAGCCAAATCAAAGTCGACCGTTACTCGACCAGATTGCCAAGCTAAACCGCATTCGTCAGCAAGAAGTTGGAGACCCGGAAATTAACGCTCGCATCGCCCAGTATGAAATGGCGTATCGCATGCAAACATCGGTGCCTGAATTGGCCGACGTCTCTGATGAACCCGAAAGTACTTTCAAACTCTATGGCGACAATGCTAAAACACCCGGTACGCATGCTGCTAATTGTTTAATGGCACGACGCTTGGCCGAAAGAGGCGTCCGCTTTATTCAAGTCTTCCATCGTGGGTGGGATCATCACAGCAACGTCCAGCAACATCTGCCTGGGATCGCCAAGGAAACGGATCAAGGCTCGGCTGCATTAATAGCGGATTTGAAGCAACGTGATATGCTCAAAGACACCCTCGTAATTTGGGGGGGCGAGTTTGGCCGTACTGTCTATGCCCAAGGAAATCCAGCAACGTTTGGTCGTGATCACCATCCACGTTGCTTTTCGATTTGGATGGCGGGTGGCGGGGTCAAGCCGGGAATCGAATATGGTAAGACCGATGAGTTTTGTTACAACATCGAGGAAAACCCTGTACATGTTCACGACTTCCATGCCACCATTTTACATTGCTTGGGCATCGATCACGAACGTTTAACCTATCGCTTTCAAGGGCGAGATTATCGCCTAACAGATGTACATGGAGACGTCGTCCACGATATCTTGACGTAGTGTCTTTAAGACGTCAATTCCGCAGTGAGTTGATGCTCCAGCGGTTAACAATCAAAGATTATCTACTGCAAAGCCGTCGCGATAATTATCTCTTAACAAGTCGTTGGCTGCCGGTACGTTTGTGACCTTGCCTGAACGCGGATTCCATTGAAGCTCCACGCCTGGAAAGCGGTTTGCAACAACACCCAATAATAATGCTTCGGTGAGCGCGCTAGCATAACTAAAGTCAGCACTTGTTCGGCCCTGACCCAAACAGGCATCAACCCACTGGTGATAGTGATTTCCCTCTTCGACAATTGGCATCTTGTAATCAACAAATGCGTCTTCGGGAAACAAACGGGGTTCGGCAATGTGCGGTAATAGCATGCCGCCCCGCTCTCCCACAAAGTATGAACCTTGATTCGGCAACTCAAAATCTTCCGGCAACCCCAATCGTTTTGGCGTTGGTGGCGCGAAATCACCGTCGGACCAAGTCCAACGCAAGGTGCTTGTCGTATATTTTGTACCTGGAAAAATATATTCCACTCGATTTTTCTCTGGGTGCCCGATCCCCGTCGGGTTACGACACGTTGTTTTTACCGTTAGCGGACTACCAAGTTGTAAAGCGGTATAAGGCGTGTCAAAGATGTGTATTCCCATATCGCCAAGCGTACCCGTACCGAAATCGACCTGCTTGCGCCATTCCCTTGGATGATAAATGCTCGGAGCGAAATCACGCTCAATAGCCGTTCCCAGCCAGCGGTTCCAATCCAGATTTTTGGGAGCCTGTTCTGAACTCGGCAATTCAGTGCGGTCATCACCCCAATTCTTGAACGACCAAGCGTGCACTTCCGAGACTGGTCCCAGCACACCTGATTGCACAATTTTCACAGCCTTACGATAGATTGCCCCAGAATGACCCTGAACTCCCATCTGCGTAGGCACGCCAGCCTTCTTCGCCATTTTGCGTAATTGCCGTGCTTCAAAAACAGTATGCGTCAACGGCTTTTGACAATAAACTGGCTTGCCAGCATTCAAAGCGGTCATCGCCGCAGGCGCATGAGTATGATCAGGCGTCGACACCACCACCGCATCAATCTGATCTCCCAATTCAGAAATCATTTCGCGATAATCCGAATACATTTTCGCCGCGGAATGCAATTCATTTGCGCTTTTCAATCTCGCTTGATCAACATCACACAATCCGAACACAGCGACACTTGCATGTGATGACACACTCCGCAAATCCGCCGCCCCCATACCACCAACACCGACGTGTGCCGTCTGCAGACGGCTATTAGGCGCCGCCGAGAGTAGTCCGGAAGGCAAAATCGTAAACAACCCAATTGATGCAGTCTGTTTCAGTAATCGCCGTCGTGATTGATCTAACTGTGTCATTAGTATTAACTCCTTTTGTTTATTCAGGGTGGTTACGGGTTGGGCTGCGGAACAGCCCGTTTATTTTCAAAACGAATTTGACGTACACCCTTCGGCGGTACATTCGCTTGCGTAATACGAGATTTCAACAATGCTGAAAGTTCTTTAACAACCGCCGCAGATTCGGGATGATTCGCTAAGTTGACCATTTCCGCACTGTCGGTTTGATGGTCGTACAACTCCGCTCCTAAACTTCCATCCGGTCCCCAATGCGTATAACGATACCGTTCGGTTCGAATGCTATACCCCGTTCCGAATTGAGTAAACGCGGCCTGGCGTACACTGCGAGATACATCTGCCAACATCGGAGCAAGGCTTTTGCCAGACACAGCAGCCGGCGTATCGAGTCCAGCTAAAGCTGTTAGGGTTGGATAGATATCAACCATTTCGACAGGTCCCGCTGCCACTTTTCCAGACTCCGAGATTCCTGGTCCAGCGATTACCAATGGGATTCGAGTCGCATTTTCGAAGAGCGTCGTTTTCTGATAATGACGATGCTCGCCCATGTGATATCCATGGTCGGAGGTAAATACAACAATCGTATTTTCGGCCAAACCAGTCTCCTCCAAAACCTGCAGAATAATTCCGAGTTGTGCATCTGCAAAGGTAATCGACGCGTAGTAAGCTTGAATGGCCTGTTGGGCAAGGTCATTGGATAAATTGATTTGATCCTTCTTTCGAGTAATCGAAGCTACAGCCGGTTTGGGAAGTGTTTCGTAATAACCCTCGGGTATTTGCGGAACATTGATCTTCTTAGCGGGATACATTTCAAAATACTTTTTCGGAGCCACATAGGGCGTGTGAGGGCGGTACAGTCCGACGGCCATAAAGAACGGAGTCTTCTCCGCAGCATGTTTCTTTAACCTCTCAACAGTTATCGATGCTGCTATCCCATCCGTTTGCTCGGCGTCCGTTCCGTCAGCTGCCAACCAACTCAACGTGCCGCCAAAGGTATTTTTGCGCAAGGAAAAAATCAAATGTTCTTCGTCCTTATCGCGGCCCCGTGGATTGAACACTTGATTCCACGAATAGGGATCATCATGACCACTCGTACCAACATGCCGCGGCACGTTGTAGTGATATATTTTACCGATACGAGTTGCAAAGTAACCCGCCGAACGAAACACTTGCGGAATCGTTAGTACATTCGGCGTGTGTTCTCGAACGTAAATTGAATTTCTGTGAACTAACGTTTGGTCTGGATACATCCCCGTCATAAACGAAATACGCGAAGGCCCACACAACGGAAACTGACAGTGAGCATTCTCAAATCGAACGCCACGGGCTGCCAAACGATCAATGTTCGGAGTCTGTACCGTGGCATGACCATAAGTGCTCATATCACAATTCAAGTCATCACAAATTAAAAACAAAACGTTTGGCTTGGACGACTGCATCCGTGTTTCGGCTGAACACACAACACTCGGCAGCAAGCTCCCCAAAACTACCAACACCAATAGTTGAAATGCCCTCGAACATTTAATGGTCATCATTTAGCTCCCCTGTCGCATGCTTTGTAATTCAGTTTGTAGCTCTTCAACAATTTTTGGATTGTCCTGCCACACGTTTTTCGTCTCGCTCGGGTCCGTACGTAAATTGTACAACTGCCCGCCAGGACCGCCTTCTTTTGGCTTCACAACCCTCGGGGCACTAAAGCCGCCCGATCCAAGATTGTCTGGTATCAATTTCCAGTCGCCCTTACGAATTGCAAAAGTACCGTTGACTGAGTGATGTATCGTAACCATCCGCTCCGATGGCTGCTTGGTTTGAGTTATCGCAGCAAGGAAACTGTAACTATCCTGACCGGCACCCGTGGGTAACGATTCCCCCAGTACGTCTAACGCAGTGGCCATGAGATCCGTCAAGCAAATCGTCTGGTCGCTGACTGTACTGGCTGCGACTTGTGCAGGCCAGTGAACCAAGAAGGGCACGCGGTGACCACCTTCCCATATATCCGCTTTCTGTCCACGGTAGTGCAGATTGGCGCGGTGGCTATATTTTGGAATGTCACCTGGCACCCAATGTGACCCATTGTCACTCGTCACGATCAGCAACGTGTTCTTTAGATGCCCCCCCGACTTTAACGCGGCCACTATTTCACCGATCACATGATCACATTGGTTCACAAAATCGCCATAGTAACCTGCTTTCGCTTTTCCTTTGAAATCTGCAGTTGGCACCCACGGAGTATGCGGAGCCGACAGCGGAAAATAGAGAAAGAACGGTTTCTTGCCATCCTGCTCATCAATCCAAGACACCGCTTTTTCCGTCACAAACGGCAATACGTCAATGTGCTTGAAATCTGGAGCTGCATCCCCGCCGCGCCACATACCGCCACCGTTTTGCCGTCGATGCGCGGATTTCTTCACCATACCCGTTGGCAGGGTTATCGGTTTTTCGTTCTCGACAAAGACGTACGGATTCATATCAAGCGATGCAGGAATGCCATAGAAATAATCAAAACCCAACGCATTAGGTCCGGGAGCCAGCGGTTTAAAATAATCGACCGCGTGCGGATGTTCTTTAGGTAACACGACGTTCGCCGCTGGATAGTCCTTGGCAGCGAGATCGGGTAGCTGAAACCCTAAATGCCACTTGCCCACGCAAGCAGTGTTGTAGCCTTGAGCTTTCAATAAACTCGCCACGGTCGCTCGTTTAGGCGAGATAAGCAAGCGACTGTAGCCCCACCCTACTCCACTCTTGAGTCGCCCGCGCCACGCATAGCGACCCGTCAACACGCCGTAGCGAGTTGGCGAGCAGACGGCCGATGGTGAATGGGCATCCGTAAATCGCATTCCGCCTTTGGCGATCGCATCCATATGAGGCGTGGGGATCTTGCTGTCGGAGTTATAGCAGCCCAAATCCCCCGAGCCGAGGTCATCGGCCATAATGAAAACGATATTGGGACTATTTGCAGACTTCTTCTTTTCGCCCAACGCGGCGCTACAAAATAAACAACCTATAACCCCAATCGTTACAACAGTTCCAATTAACTTCATCATAAACTCCGTTTACAAGACTCATGTACATTATATTCGTCTGCTATTTTCTTACATCCGTTGTATCATCTGTACCACTATTTGGCACCTGTACTGGGCTCGCAAGATAGGCAATCAAATTCCTGATCTGCACATCTGTTAAGTCCTTAAGCAAGTTCTCGGGCATCAAAGATTGATTCGACTTACGAATCACATCAACCTCAGATACCGGTAGTCGTATTTGTTCTTTGTCTGTTTGAACCAACAAGACTTGTTCGGACTCCATCGTAACAACGCCGGTCACTATACGTCCAGCAACAGTCGCAATCACACTGACCTGAAACCCTGCAGCAACAACGGCACTGGGTGTCACAATGTTCTGTAAAGCATAATCGATATTCGCTCGTCCAGAACCTGTTAAATCAGGTCCGATTTTTTCCCCGTCGCCGAATAACTTATGGCAGCTAGCACAACGTTTTTTGTAAATGGCTCTTCCTTGGCTCAAGTCTGCACGTATATCGCCCTGAGTTGCTAGCATTGCCTTGATCCGTGTAATTTTTTTTAACTGTTCTTCACTACTAATTTGAACCGCTCCCCACAGTTGGGACAACTTATCTGTTAACTCAGCACTATTAATATTTGAAATCTGCCGTGCTTGTTGAGGCGTAACATGTTCCCGCGGCACACGCCCGGCTTCAAGTGCAGCTAACAACTCGTATGCATAATCCTCTCGTGCGCTAAGTGTGTCGATAACAGCATTTTTTAGAGGTTTGTCTAGCGATGCATATTTGCCCAGTAACAATTTGGGGGTTTGCACATGGTCGAAACGCCTCAAACCACGAATCGCTGCCATCTGCACTGCGCGGTCACCAATCATCCCTTGCAGCAACTCCGGGATTTTCAATTCAATTCCGACTCCGTCGCCCGCTGCGGACACCAACGAGTTAACCGCCGTGCTCCGTACCTCTGCAGCCAAGTCCTTATTTCTAGCAACGCTAACAAGTTGTGCCAGCGCCACGCCGTCTCCAAACACCGCGCCAACTTGTTGCACCAACTGCCGTCCCTTTTCGTTTCCAGAGACTCTAACCAAGTCCGCAAAAGATCGCCACGATTTTGGCATATCCATTTGCCGTTGACCACGCACACCTACACCGAGGCCAACCAACATTGGCAATACTTTTTGCGACTGCGTTTTATTGAGCGTCACTTGCTGCTGCACCATGATCGCCATCAACTTTTCAAAATCACCAGCGTAACTCACCGCGCTTACCGTAATCCGACGCGCGACAAATTCTTGCAACAAAGCCGCATCCGACAACATCGAAAACTGTAACGCGTTACCGGCATCTTGCAACACTACCGGCTCCATCGCATACCAAATCATCGCAAGCAACCGTTCGTCGTCAGCGACGGGTAGTTTTTCGACTAATGCCGTGGCGACAGTCCACCGCAGGGCATTTGGAACCTTGGCCATGCCCGCAGCGATGTGCAACCGTACCAGACCGGAGGTTTCCCGCAGTGCGAGGTCCGTCAATTCTTTTGCAATATCTTTTTTAGGTAAATCACTTTCAAACAACAATCGCACTCCCCACACACGCAGATGCTCACTTGAGTCATGCAACAAATCCTCCAGCATTGCCCCAGATTGCCCGGTGGCGTGCAAGCACCACAAAAAGCGAAGCTTTCGAGTCGTATCGACTGACTTGCGAAAATTATTCTCTAACAATCTCACTGCCGTCGTTAGATCACCATCAGCAACGGCACGTTCTTGTAAAATACGTCGAGCATGACGAACGAACCAGTCATTTTTATGGTTCTGTAAATCAACCAATTCGGAGGTAGATAAATCTTCCAAATCGAAAGCGGCTACACGACTTGGTTTTCCATAGGTAATCTTATAAATCCGACCAGACCGTCGATGGATTCCATCACGGTCATGGCACTCACCGAGGTCTGTCCAGTCCGTCAAGAACACGCCGCCATCTGGTCCATATTTCAGTTCAACCCCTCTAAACCAATCGCTATTGGCAAGCAAAAAATCTTGACCATGCTCCGCCGTGTAACTGCTTCCTGCGCGTCTTAGCGCGTCCATATTGACTCGTTTACCATGCGTGTTGCACATAAACATTTTACCGCGATATTGTTCTGGCCAGTTGTCACCAAGGTAGATCATCCCCCCGCAGTGACTGTGCCCCCCACCATATTCATCGTGCAGGTTTGGCTCGCCGATTTCCTTACGACTCTCAGACCACAATCCTCCTGCAAAATGCAGGTGGTCCGATGTAGACGTCATCGACACAAATGTATTGGGGTTCAAATGGGACCCGTACATTCGCTCATAACGTGCACCCGGTAGCAAATGCCATAGATGCCCAATGACGTTGTTCGTAAAAAACATCTCGCCATAGTCGTCATAATCAAATCCCCACGGGTTGGTCGTCCCATGCGAAACAACTTCAAATACTTTTTGCACGGGATGAAACCGCCAAATACTACAGTTCAACGTCGTACGTTGTTTGTCGCTGGTTCCAGGAGCTCCCACGTGACTTGTCGCTTTGATACCGTGGCGTCCATAGAGCCAACCATCGGGTCCCCACCGCAAACCATTGACTACATTATGACCAATCTCCCGCAAATTAAATCCGTCTAACAATATCTGCGGAGGACCATCCGGTTGATCATCGCGATCTCCGTCTGGAATAAAAATAAGATAGGGAGCGGCAGTACACCAAACTCCGCCAAAGCCGATTTCAATTCCGGTCAGTTGATGGCCATCATCAAGAAACACTTTCTTTTTGTCAAATTGCCCATCTTGATCGGTGTCTTCAAAAATGACAATCCTATCGTAAGCGTCTGCGTTCCATTCAGGATAGGAGTAGTTTTCAATAACCCACAACCGACCACGATCGTCAAATGTAAATGCCAATGGTTGGTGCACATCGGGTTCACCGGCAAACAGAGAAACATCAAACCCAGCGGGAACTTTCAAGGCCGCCAATGATTCTAACGGCGTGGGGGGCGTATCCTCAGAGTCCTGCGTATTAATCGCTTGCCGTGGAACGCCACTGGTATCCGGTGCCTCGGCTATTACCCTGCCAGTTGCCACGCCACCAAGAAGCACGCTTGCAACAAGCAACAGGCCAAGACGTCGCCCAAGGGTATTACTGTATCTCAAAACTCTTACACCACGATCGAATTATACGAACTATCAAATTAATTTTGGTCCCTAAGACCTGCGTGCTAAAGCGCCCATTGGGTCCCAGGGGCGCAGTGGTGTTGGTTCAAGGTCCCAAGCGGCCAACAGTTCTTCAGATAGGTATTTCTTATGAATGGCAACTTCAAACATAAACTCATCGAACCACGAATCATTCATCGTGTAAAATCCCTTCTTGCCG
>JAYZBF010000161.1:0-6593 GCA_036338835.1 Planctomycetota bacterium | reverse complement strand
AACAATCTATTGTAACAAATGAAAGACAACAAATGTTGAAATTCAATATGTTACGGCTGTTATAAATTAAGGTAGGTATGTGGTTGTTTTTTGTCTGGCGGTGGGTTGTTGTTGGTGGGTTGTTGAAAAAGCAACGTTCATCAAACGTAAAAAAATCAATTAATGAAGTTAATTGTTTGTCCAGAAAACGCACATGTACCATAAAAAGTATCATTTAGTCAATTGTAAGTCAATCATTCCAACGGGGGGGGTGTGTGTGAATAGTAGCTTGTTTAATAGTGTTTTCACACGGTTAAACGTTAGGTTTGATGGTTGTTGTGAATTATTCCTTAGTTTTTGAAAGTGTTTGAAAGTTAAATGTAATGTGGGTAATCTATGATGCCAGAGGTAGTGCTCTTAGATCCGCTTCAATCAGTAGTTTACTTGGATGCTGTAGCGTACGAGGTTCATCGGGATATCGCTCCAACTCATCTCGGAGTACTTTGACGTCGGCTGGGGCTTCAATTCCCAAGCGGACCTTATCTCCACTGACCTTTACAATTGTTAATGTTATCGAATCACCAAGTTTAATTTTTTCGCAAACCTTGCGTGATAGTACCAGCATATTTCTAATGCCTCCGATTTTTATGAATAATAATTTTGGGCTTTACCGAGGTTCCCAGCAGCAGGGAAAGAAGAGGGAACGCTCAAACGAACACATTAACATTATGCATCCTTCATAGTTTGGCGATAATGCAGCACGTTGGTTGGAACGCCCCGAGATTCTCTTTTTCCCCATTCCCTTGCTTCTGGTGGTTCAATCGCTGCAAGTTCTTACACTGCGATTGCTTTTGTCTTGGTAAAGAATAATGATCTTAAATAATGAAAGGATTGTGATCGTGCTAACTGGCAAGAGCCAATTGTTCACAGGGTTGATTCATGTCAACTGCTAGCTTTTGGCGACGTTGACCTGTTGAGTCATAGAACAGCACGGTATTAGAGATTGTTTCCCAAACGGCAGTCAGCTTAACGCTTCGTGGACCATGTAGGCAGAATAGCATTCCACAGGGTGTTCCCTGCTTTGTTAAGACCCGCTCCGAAAGGGGGAATGCTCCAGGTTGTAAATGATAAAACTCACATAAGACGTTTTGGATTTTTGTCCTAAGGTCCAGCAGGTCCATGACCCGCACTCGCTGGGAGTTCTTTTCTTGCATAACTCTCTTTTCAATCCATAAACAATCAAGCTAATGACGCCGATTGGTCATGTCTTAATATAGGGTGAATGGGAATAAAAGGTGATATGGAGACTATCGGGAGTTAGTGCAAGATTAATTGATTAGGGAATTGGTTTCTTTCAAAAGTTTCAAAAAGAATAGGTTTGATTTACCGGACAAGTCGGGTGTAACGATTATACGGTTCTCGGTTATTTATCGGTGTAACCGAGGACCACCGCATGGACTTAAATAGGCATTTATTGATCCCATAAGCAATACTTAACGTATTAGGGGTTGAGTGCCCGCAAGATGTTCTGTGTGGATAGGGGTAAAACCGAGCTAACTCTGTAAGAAAACAATATATAAAGGGATTCGATGTCTATTAAGAAGCGAGTTTTGATCACTGGGGGAGCTGGTTTTTTGGGCTCTTTTCTATGCGAGAGTATGGTCGAGCGTGGCCATGACGTGATTTGCTTGGATAACTTCTTTACTAGCCAAAAGGTGAACGTGCAACATTTACTAGGTCACAGCAATTTTGAGTTAGTGCGGCACGACGTCACCATGCCGATTTGGTTAGAGGTCGATGAAATATACAACTTGGCATGTCCTGCTGCTCCCGGCCACTATCAGTTTAATCCCATCAAGACTCTGAAGACATCGGTATTGGGCGCGATTCATGTTCTCGGTATGGCTAAACGATGTCGTGCTCGAGTCCTACAAGCATCGACAAGTGAAGTTTATGGAGATCCACGTGAGCATCCACAAACTGAATCTTATCGAGGGAGTGTCAATCCGGTGGGACCGCGTGCATGTTACGACGAAGGTAAACGAGCGGCGGAGACACTGTTTATGGATTACCACCGGAGCCATGATATTGATATTCGCATCGTGCGGATTTTTAATACGTATGGCCCTGGCATGCACCCATTTGATGGACGTGTTGTTTCCAATTTTATTCGACAAGCACTGCACCATGAACCGATTACGATTTTCGGCGATGGATCGCAAACTAGATCCTTTTGCTATCGAGATGACCTCGTTCTCGGCTTAATTGCTATGATGGGCAATTCAGAGGGTTTCTGTGGTCCGGTGAATATTGGAAATCCAGGCGAGTTTACGATTTTGGAGCTAGCTGAAAAAATCATCGAAATCACAGACAGTCGCAGCGAAATTGTCCACGAAGAATTACCGACTGACGATCCGGTTCGTCGACAACCGGATATTTCCTTAGCGCAAGAAAAACTCGGCTGGGAGCCCACGATTGACTTAGCGTCTGGTTTGGCAGAAACGGTGAAGTGGTTTCGCAGTATCGATATGCGCGACTACCGTCCGCCGACGCCGAATTACTAAGTCACTGCCACCGAATCTGTGCCTGCTTATTTCTTGGCGCTACTGTAGATTTTGAATTGCTTGGCGATTCCTGCTTCTTGTGTTGTCCCTTTGTGAATATACACTCGGTAGCGCAAAGTCATCGTCTCACCTTTGGCTAGTGTATGGGCACCATCGATGTTGTTGTCCCCTTTGAAATGGTGGAGGCCAAAAGGGTTAGCGGTAAAGAGGCCATAAGTTCGGACATGCCAATACGTTGGAAAACGAAAACTGCTGGGGTGGTTCATAATAGCGATACCAACCGTGTTGTCTTTAACCGGTCCAACATAATCAACCCACGGAGCGGCTTTGCCCCACGCATCACCATCTTTGTCACCATTGGCGTTGAGAACGGTGCCACCTAAGTTAGCAGTAATTTTCATACTGCCGGCGGTGCGGACTCCAAAGCAACCTTCTTTCGTATCACCAAATTTAACGGTTCCATCGCTAGCGGTGACCGTTGTGTCAAAGTCAATCCAATAGGCGGTTTTGTTCGCACCAAAAGTAAGTCGGCGAACGTCTTGACACTGTCGTTTGCCAGCGGGGCCGATCCAATCGTTGGTTGTTTCGATGACCGCCGATTCGCCACTTTTTAGAGTCGTAAATTTTTGGTGGATGATGTTACCGTGTCCTTTTACTTCACTCCAAAAATCAATGCCATTGACGTCTCCATGGGTGAACCAAAACGAACGGTGGTGAACATGGTCATCACGTTCATGTTCACCTGCGTCACGCATGGGATAGGCACGAGTGATTTCGTTGCCGTGTGGCCCAATGAGTGGCCACAAAATCGGTTTGGCGCCCGACTTGATGAGGTAGTGTGTTAATAGCTTGCCATTGCGAGTAACTTTGACACCATCAGCGGTTTCAGTGATCTGAAAGTCATCCGCGGTAGTAACGTTTGACATTACAAAAAACAGAGGCAGGCAAAGTAGAAGTTTGGTTGTTCGGGCAATCATGGTGGTTATTATCCGTTGCTAGTGAAGTGGTTACTATCAACGAATTGTAGCACTCTAGAATTGCGTGTGCAAACTGGACCTGCAAGACCTTGGCGTGTAGCCTCAAGGGAGATTGCAACATTAATACAATGCTTCGACGCCAACGTAGACGAATGCCGGTGCGCCGGTGCGGGGGCCGTAGGGATGCCGCGTGATCACGTATTTCTCATTGAATAGATTCTGAGCTCCACCAAAAATTTTCCAATTCTCGTTGAACATATAGTATGCCGACATGTCCCAGATGAAGTAGGCGTTGGTCGTACCGTAGCGAGCGTCGGTGGAAACGCCGTCAACAAACGTTTCGTTGCTGGCTGTGGTGTAGGTCGCATCGGAGTAGGTACCAGTGATATCAAATCCACTCTTCTCAAAATGCCACCCAGCGCCAAAGGTAATCGTAAACTCAGGGATGTAAGGAACTCGTGCTCCGGCTTGTCCTCCAGCAAAAATCGACTCGGCATTATGCGACAAGGTATCCGTCAGCAATGCAGCATCGGTGTAGGTGGCACTGACAAACAGCGGATTGTTAAAGTCAAGGTTCTTATCAATTCCGTGATCGTATTGCAGTGTGAATTCCAGTCCGTTGGCATATAGAGAACCGACTTGGTCGTTGGATTCTGGGTCGGCTCCGGAGCCAACATTATCGAGAACGATGAGATCGTTAAAGTGGGAATAAAAGTACAGTAACTGACCAACTACTGCTCGGTCCGGATTCGTATAACGCCAGCCAAATTCGCTGGCGATCACTTCTTCTTCACTCAAACCACTGGTCAACTTCTTAGGGTCTGGCGGAGAAACTCCTCGATTGATACTTGCTAGGAAACTTAGATTCTCGGTTTTCTTATAGGTCAATCCAAGCCCGCCGCTGGTCATGGTCAAGCTACCGGTCTGATCCTGTGGCGTGTTCTCAGTAGCAAAGCGTTGGTATCGCATGTCCATTTTTTCCACTCGGATTCCAGGCGTTAACGTCCACTTACCGCGACTCATCCGGTCCATTGCCCAGAACGCAGTTGCATTGGTCGTTTGGCGACGGTCACCTGCGGCTCCCCAAGTTCCTGCCTCAAATCCCGAAACGCCTCCGACTGAATTGGTTTCATAGAAATCTTGCCGTTGGAATCGACGAATGCGATCTGCGTTGAAACGCAGTCCCACTTGAATATCATGATCCCACTTAGACCCTTGCATCGCTAAGTTCATTACGCCCTGATAGCCCCAAGAATAATAGTCGCGATTATTATGCTTAACACCGAGGACGCCGGCTTGCGTACCATTGAGCACTCCATACCCAGCTGCGTTGCCAATGGGATCGCCGAGCACATTAGAGACTCCATAGCTGGTGCCCATACTAGCGAGATCGCCATCGTAGATCTTGTTGAGTTTATACCAGTCGCGGTGGAATTTGTTGTAGTACATTGTTTGCGCAATTGTCATCCAGTCAACTTCATGATCGCCGATGATCCACCGCAGGTAGTTTCGCGCACCGTGGGTCTGCATGTTGTCAAAACGAGTACCGCTGTATCGAGCATAGGGGTCGGCATGGAAGTCTTCCATTGTTTGTCCCACGTAACCTTCATTGGCTTGGAATGAAGTGTATCCAGTTTTCACTTCAAAGCGTTGGTACGTGTCGACGTCACCAGGTTCCCAAAACATCTTGAACATAGGTTCTTGCTTGGTGAATCCTGTGTCTTGAGCGTTTTGGTTGGGGTAGTTTATACCGCCGATTGTTCGGAATCCGTCTGTTTCCCGAAAATAGCCTTCGATCAACCAGCCCACTCGGCCACCATCAGGTGTTTCCATTGTATTGCCGAGCCACGTATGCATACGCATTTCATTGTTTGTGCCAAACAAGAAATTCATGTAAATGGTTTTGCGATTGGGAATGGGAGTGGAGAGGAAGTTAATCGCTCCACCGGTGCTGTGTGGTCCAAATTGTATCTGGCTACTACCCTTAAAAACTTCGACGGCACTCATGCGCCCGACTGTTGGAAAGAAGTAGGCCGAGGGTGCTGAGTAGGGAGCGGGAGCGATGAGGATACCATCTTCCATGAGAGAAATTTTGGCACTACGCCCCATGTCTGCACCACGTAGGGAAATGTTGGGGAAATTACCGAATCCGTCTTCTTCACGCAGATAGACACCGGGTACGTTGTTGAGGATACGATTGGGGTTGTCGTAAGCTTTGCTCTTGAGAGGTCCTAATTCCAGATAAGCTCCGGAACCACCCGCATCAAAAGCACCTTCGAGGTTGCCGAAAATGGTGCCTGATCCCAGCACAGGATCAAAGGCTGGTTGGTGTCCTTCCACGATGACCCCAGGAATGGTTGGCGGTGAGTCATCGTCGCTGTTTGCTTCCGCAGTGTCGGCAGCTGTATCAGGCTCTTCAGAGTCGGTCGTGGTATCTTGGGCGATCTGCGATCGACTACTCGGTTGGTCGTCGAGTTGTATTGCGCTTTCAGTTTCGAACAATTCATCAAGCAACTGTTTGGGAGCCACAAGTAACGGTTTGTTTAATAGTTTCTGCAGCGGCTTTTCTTTTTCTGTTTTTTCAGTTGGACTCGCCACGTTCACTTCTGACAGATCAGCTTGAACCTCTACATCTTTGGCAGGTCGGGGCGTCGGCAGAGGTTCAGATTCTTCCGGAGCAACAACCGGCGCTGTTGGAACAGTGGTTGCTAAAGTTAGAGGAGAAGGTGCCGTGTCTTCTGCAGTGGCGACGTAAGCTAGGCCGATTGCGGAGATGCTGGCAACGATCCAAATAATTATTCGATGGTTAATGATGATCTGTTTTCTTCGCATGATTAAAAGCCAGAATGCGTAAGTGACTACAAAACGAACCCAAACTGTCCGTTTCTGTTGTGTTCTGCTGTTACAATCTGGGTATATGTCAATGTGTGTGGTGGTTTCGCTATAGTTTAAAAACAAAACCTGCAGCATAAATCGTCTGCAAAGGGGCAAACGTTCAAGAAAAACAAAGAAATACATGCACCATGTGCGGGCAGATTTCGGCAGTGTCAGAGGTCAACACAAGTTACTTATT
>JAYZBF010000160.1:0-5158 GCA_036338835.1 Planctomycetota bacterium | reverse complement strand
CCATAACCAACGGGTTACCAAACAATATCCCCTCGCGAACACTTCGTACGGACATGACTAACAATGCCACAGGAGTAGCCAAGCCAAGTGCACAGGGACAAGCGACAACCAATACCGATACGGTGTATTTCCATGCATCTTGAACATAGCTATCAGACACTCTATGCCCGATAATCATCCAAGTAACAAACGTAGCCAGCCCGATCAATAACAAACAGGGAATAAACCGACGCACAATGCTGTCCGCTAGCGTCTGCAGGGGGACTCGACTATCCAAACTCTTCTCCAACACTTGAGTCATTTTATGTAACCGATTGTCTCCAGGGACAATATCGACTTCAACCGTCAGCAGTCCGCCCCCGTTGATAGATCCCCCAAATACGCGATCACCTGTGCTCACGGTCGCGGGGATGGATTCGCCTGTTAACCACGATTGATTCACTGTCGATTCCCCGTCGACAATTTCTCCATCGGTGGGAATAACCTCACCGGGGCGGACGATGATTTGATTTTCCACAATCAATTCTGAAGTCGCAATATCTTGTGTTTCCTCCCCCACCAGTAAGTGAGCCGTTTCACAATTCATCACATCGACCTTCGCAAATTCAGCGACGGTGGATTGACGTGCTCGGACTTCAATCCACTTTCCAAAACTAACAAATGCCAAGATCATTGGAGCATCCATCAAAAAGTGAGTCCCCTCTTCTTGAAAGACCAACCCGCCGAAATATGCAGCCGACGTTCCTACCGCAATTAGCGTGTCCATATTCGACGATCCAGTTAACGCCAACTTATAGGCGCTTTTAATGTAAACTCCTCCTACCAGCGTCTGTACAACTGTGGCAATGATTAACGCAAGACCCCAGTGTGTTGCTGAAGTTAAAGGGACTACCATCAGCGCCAATAATAATACAACGCCTGCTCCTGAAACCAACCAACGCTGCAACCACACTCTTTGGCTCGAAGTATTTTCTGTACGCAACCGGCGCAACACATCGTGCGGAGACGAAGTCAATTCACCAACGTAGCCCCGCTTCTCCAACGCGTGGACAATCGACGACCAGCTTACATTACAATGTGAAACAACTGCTTGGCCGGTTATTAAACTGACCGAGGCGTTGTCAACGCCCGCAATGCTCTGTATCGCATCCTCGACGATCGCCACGCAACTTCCACAATACATCGGCGTAACGGTGAGACGAATAACGCCTGCTATGTCGGCCTCACCCGATCCCATGTTTTCGTTGGGGATTGCGTCCGGCCTTTCTTCATCTATTTCTATGCCATCGAAATATGCAACGAGTGTCGCAGCATCAATCGAATCATCATCACAGTATACAAATAATTGCGTCGTCGCTTCGATAAACGAAATCTCAACGACGCTAGGACAATCGCCTAGTGCCTCTTCAATAGCATCTACGCTATAATGCTCTACGATTTGCTTATCTAATTCGATGACTTTCATGACGCGATCTATCAATAAAAACATAAAACCAATTAACGATGTCAAAACAAACCACAGAAATCATTGCCATCGGCGACGAACTAAGCACAGGGCAACGCCTTGATACCAATAGCCAGTGGCTGAGTCATCGCTTAACCAATATGGGCCTATATGTGCAATATCATAGCACAGTTGCAGATAACGTAAATGCAATTGCAAACATCGTCCGAACTGCATGCGAACGTTCCGAGTTTATCATCGTTACTGGTGGTTTAGGACCAACAGCCGACGACCTCACACGCGCTGCACTGGCTCAGGCTGTTGACCAACCACTCGTCGAAAATAAAGCGGCATTGCAACACATTATCAGCCTGTTTGAACAGCGAGGGCGGGAAATGGCACCTAACAACCGTACACAAGCGATGCTCCCCAAAACCGCCGTTGTTATCCACAACGAGGAAGGAACTGCGCCTGGCGTCGATATCATCGTTTCTTCGCATAATCATAAACCCCGCGTGTTTTGTCTACCGGGTGTGCCGGCGGAAATGAAACTGATGTTTGATTCTCATGTCCTTCCCAAAATTCAGCAGGATATACCTGGCACGCCACAGATCACACAACATTACGTCCTCAAGACGTTCGGCATGGGTGAGAGTAATCTCGAACACCAACTACCAGAGTTTTTTCACCGCGACCGCAGGCCCGTCGTAGGAATAACTGCTAGCGACGCCACTATCACATTGCGGATCCAAGCCACTGCTAAAACCTCAGAGGAATGCGATGCCCTGGTCCAACCAACGCTGGATCAACTCGCGGACAAACTCGGAGACGTCATATTCGCAAACCACGAAGTCACACTCGGCGTCAAAGTTTGTCAACGCCTCTCCGAAAACGGCGAATCCGTAGCTACTTGGGAATGCGCTACTCAGGGGCAACTCGCGACAATGTTACACACCCCTCTTCACCCCGCACTCACAGCCTCTCGATACACTTTAGTCATGGATGAACTTTCTTTTGCGGAAGACGGGCTAGCCAACAAAGCGAGCAACTTTCGCAAAGAAACCGATGCCACCTACGCCATTGTCGTAGGACCAGTGCGACCCCCTAATCAATCAGGAGCAACAGTACCACAATTCGATGTTGCCATTGCCTATGAAACTGGCATTGATATGCAAACACATGACTTCACAGGGCACCCTGATATCTTACACGCCAAAGCGGCCAAGCAAGCGATCAATCAATTGCGCCTGCACATGCAGGCCAGCGAGTAACTTTCAGTTTTTCCTAATGAACGCACGAATTCAATAAGGCCACACCGACGATGAAACCCGCTCTACTCTTCACTTGCTTCATCGGCCACGGGTGCTAAGAATGTCACGATAGATTTCCCATCGTCCGACCAAATGCGTACAACACTGTCTTGACCACCAGCAACAATTGTCTTTCCGTCCGCGCTCACTCCGACGTTGTACACGTAATCCGTGGCTCCGGACAGCGCTCGCACGTTACCGCCGTTGTCCGCCCGCTTAATGTGAACATTCTTGTCCCCACAAGACGCTACGACGTTCGTTGATAAACCTGCGAATTGAATTGCCGTCACTTCTTTAGTGAAACCACTTATTGTCCGTTGCTGATCGCCTGTACGGAAATCCCACAACTTAATTACCTTATCCGCGCCTGCACTGGCCAATTGTCGCCCGTCGGCACTCCAACTTACGCCAAGTACATGATGTGTATGGCCTTCAAAGGCACGCACAAATTCGCCGTCATTCACCTGGAATACTTTAACGAATCGATCCGCGCCACAAGTAGCAATGTGTATTCCATCCACGGAAAACCGAGCTGCAAAAATCGTGTCGGAATGAGGGTCCTTAAATGACTGGACGAGTTTCCCATCAGCAACATTGAATATGCTCAATTCTCCACTCCGCGACGGCTCACCGCCTCCCGCTGCCAACAAGGAACCGTCAGCACTGAAGTCAATGGCCGTGACTCGGTCAATAAACACGGATGCTCCGCTTTCCGAATTGATTGTCCGTGCCAACTTCCACTCGGAAGTCGTCGACCACACGACCGCGGTTTTGTCTTGATGCAAAATAGCAATGTCATTTCCAAGTGAGATAACAGCCTGAGCAGCGGATTTTCCCTGATATACTGAAATCGCGGCGCCGTTCGTTGCATCGAAACTGGCCACAAAGTGGTCTAATCCTCCCACGATGACTTGCGCCCCGTCAGCCGTAAAACTGACACTCGTATATCCTAGGTCTTCCTTGCCTAATTCGGTGGTTGCCTTGTCCGATGCTTCTTTGGCTATCTTGGCAGCTGCTTCTTCGGATTTATGGACACTGTCGTAGCTAACAATCGAATCTGCTGCATTAGCCACTGCCTTATCGGCCCGCATGACACTGCGTTTGGACGCGGCCACTGTTCTCTCAGCTGCCGCTTTTTCGTCGGTCGCTTTTTGAGCAATGGGAACGGCCTTCTTTTGAGCGGCTTCGGCAGCCTTATGTTCCGCAATCGCTTTGGTCACCGCTGCATCAGCCGTCTTTTTAGTTTCAGCGGCTACCTTGGACGCCTCCGTCTTTGCAGCTAATTCCGCAGTCGCCTTATCAATCGCCTCCTGTGCGGCTTTTTTCTTTTCTTCATCTTCACCAGCTGCCTTGAGTGTTTCTTGTGCCTTTGCTAAGGATTCCTGCGCAACCTTGACAGCCGCTGCAGCGTCTGTAACAGCAGTTTCCGCCGTTGTTTTCGCAGTCTCGCTAGTTGTCTTGGTTTCAAGTGCTGACGCCAAAGCCTCGTCTGCAGTCTTAAGGTCTGCTACGGGTTTAACTTCAGCTTCGGTTTTGGCTTTAAGGGCTTCCTCTGCTTTTGTAAGTGCCTCTTTAACTTTTTTGTGATTATCATCTTCGGATTTCTTGCGAGCATTGGCGGCATCCAAGTCCTTCTTAGCCAACGCGGTGCGTGAGGCGGCCAAAGTGCTAGCTCGTCCGATCATCGCCACATCAGATTTCGCACGATAATCTCCACTCATCGTTGCAAGCGCCTTACCGTCAGCAACGTTCCACAATTTAGCGGTCTTGTCGCTACTGACCGACGCGATTTTGTCACCTGTTGCATTGATGGCAATACCCGTGACTTCTCCGCCGTGAGTAATAGCACGAACTTGTTTTGCTGTGGTGATATCCCAAATACGTACGGTCTTATCCGAACTACCAGACGCTAATAATTCCGGTTGATTCGCGAATACTGCCAATGAAGTCACCCGTGCCGTGTGGCCTTTGAGCTCCTTAACTGGCTGTTCGGCTTCATCGGCTATCTCGCCTTCTTTAACCTCCTCAGCAGCTGCTTCAGCCAAATTCCAAACACGGACGATATTATCCTCTCCAGCACTGGCAACCAATGTTCCACCCGAAACAATCGCTACCGAATTAACGACCGCGGGAGTAGTGATAGCACGTACAACTGCCAGTCCAGCTGTGTCCCAAACTTTAACAGCCTTATCCGCACCGCCACTGACTATTTGTTTATCGTCCGCAGTGAAGGCCACACCGCGCACGCCGCCCTCATGAGCGACAGTCTTAGCGATGACTTTATTATCGGCAACGCTGAGCACCTGTAACGAACCGTCCTCAAAGCCAATTGCCAGCAATTTCCCATCCGCCGTTTTTGCAACCGACGTGGGAATAGCCGACAACGCGGGAAGGGTTGCGGCAA
>JAYZBF010000159.1:0-34706 GCA_036338835.1 Planctomycetota bacterium | reverse complement strand
AACGGTCTCAAATCCCAAGCGGGCTTTTAGCTCAATATTCCCGCGGTGTCGTACGACCTTGTACTCGGTAGGGTAATCCCATGATTCGCAGGAAGCCCTCCGCATCGTCTTGATTGTAAGATCCGCCGCCTTCCATCGTTGCGATCCCTTCGTCATACAAACTGTTTTCGCTCGTACGACTGTCAACAATGATGTTCCCTTTGTACAAACTTAGTTGTACTTCACCTGATACGTGTCGCATCGACTCTTTAATGAATGCCAACAGCGCATCCATTTTGGCACAGTACCAGTGTCCGTAATAAACCATTTCAGCTACATCCGCTTTGAGGCGATCGCGGAGGTGTGTCAGGTCACGGTCCAGCGTCAATTGTTCTAACACCAACAATGCGTCATACAGGATTGTCATGCCTGGGGCTTCATACACACCACGGCTTTTCATTCCCACGAATCTGTTTTCAACCATATCGATTCTGCCGATACCATTACGACCACCGATGTCGTTGAGTGTTTGGACAATTTCTAATGGATTAAGGTTAACGCCGTTAACTGTTACTGGAACGCCTTGCTCAATACTGATGGTAACCTGTTCACGTTCATCAGGAGCTTCTTCGGGGGAGACGCCCATACCGAAATCAACGGTGTCGACGCCATTGCGTTGTAGATCTTCAAGGTCTCCTGCTTCGTAGCTAATGTGCAAACAGTTTTCGTCTGAGCTGTATGGTTTGGAAGTAGACACCTTGATGGGAATGTTTTTATTTTCACAGTAGGCAATCATTTCCGTACGCCCTGGAAATAAATCGCGGAATTTTTGAATTCGCCAAGGTGCGATCATTTTCACACCGGGATCTAGCGCTTCCGCTGCTAGTTGAAAACGACATTGGTCGTTGCCTTTGCCGGTAGCTCCGTGAGCGTAAGCACTGGCTCCAACCTCGCGGGCTACTTGTAAGCAGACTTTGGAAATCAGCGGCCGCGCGATAGATGTGCCCAGTAAGTAAATGCTTTCGTATTTAGCTTGCCATTGTAGAACAGGAAATGCGAAGTCACGGCATAGCTCTTCTTGAACATCGACAATTCGTGCACTGGTGGCACCGCAGTCGTGCGCTTTTTTCATAATCGCTTCACGGTCTTCGCACGGTTGGCCTAGGTCAACGTAGACGCAATGTACGTCGTAACCTTCGTCTTGTAACCAACCAAGAATTACGGACGTATCTAGTCCACCGGAATAAGCTAATACGCAACTGGGCATTTTGCGAGTCTTTCTGTATTTATTTATAAATATCGAATATCGAAACTATCAGTTTGTTATTGTGATTCGGGTTTGTTGGTCTGGCAAGTCCTGAGAGCTTCTGAGTTCTTCTGGATTGCTAGGGATC
This sequence comes from Planctomycetota bacterium, assembly GCA_036338835.1. Classification (GTDB taxonomy): domain Bacteria; phylum Planctomycetota; class Planctomycetia; order Pirellulales; family Pirellulaceae; genus UBA721. Next base: position 33,333 of record JAYZBF010000159.1, on the reverse strand, counting down.
TGCCACAATTTAACGGGAATTCGTCAGCAGTGTACGAATGTGAGAATTATCATTGCGTTAAAAGCTCGATATATCTACGAGCGGCCGTGATGAAATTAAATTGCGAAGCTTGCTTTATAACTGCATCGCCATCGAGCGGCTCATCAAGAGCTTGCCTGATGGCCGCTGCCAATGCACTCGGATCGCCACACGCTGTAAGGCGATGGGCAAACTGGTCGCCGAGAATTTCTGCTGGGCCACTTGGACAATTTGTCGATACAACATTGCAGCCACATGCCATGGCTTCTATTAATACGGTTGGTAATGCTTCCCAGCGGGAAGAGAGTACATAGAGGTCCGCTCGTTGCATCCACTGGTATGGATTCTCAGTAAACCCGACGAGACAAACGCGATCCGATAACCCCAGTTTATCAATAAGTGTTTCAATACTGGATCGTTCTTCACCATCACCGAGAATCGCCAGTCGAGATGGCACCGTTGATTGCAACTGAGCGAACGCTTGGATCAGTGTGGAATAGTCCTTTTGCTCTGACAATCGACCGACTGCTAAGATTAATGGCTCTGAATGATTTTCGACAAACGGATGCTGCAATGGTTCTTGACGGCTTTCGTGAATGTGTGGACTGACAACGGGATTGTAAATGGTTGTTACGCTAGATGGCGGTAGTCGCAGTTGTAGTTCTAAGTCTCGAGCGGCAGCGTTTGAGACGGCGACGACTTGGTCGGCGGATTTGTAGAGTCGTCGAGCGAGTGGACGGATCAACTTGTCACGCCACTTCTTTCCTCGGTAAGCGGACATTGTCATGTGTTCCACAACGGCGATTTTGGGAAGCCCTAAATCTTGTTTTTGGTTTAGTTTGCGAAGTTTTCGCATAGCCCACAGCGCGGCAATATTAGCATGGCTCAAGTGGGAAATTAAAAGATCGAGGTTCGCCCGTCTTACATACTCGCGCAGCGGTCCGATGGAGCGTCGAATGTTTGGACATTTCAAGTCGATCACTTCGACGTCGTCGTCAATGCTATCAACGAACGGTCCCGTGAGTGAACCGGCGATCAAGACGGGTTGCACTTCATCTCGTGGAAAACTTGCACACAAATTAATGACAACTCGTTCCGCGCCTCCACCGCTAAGGGAAGGAAGGAAATTAGCAATGCGTAGTTTGCGATTAGTCATGGGCATGATGTAAAGAGATTGGTTTATAGGTGTTTTACGCACCGCCGGCGAAAATGGTCATAAAATAAAGTTGTCTTCGTGTCGTAATCTGTAATAGTAGACTTTGTGTTTGCCTTACGAAGCTTCGCTTAAATTGCCCACACCGTCCGTACTATTGTTTTCGGCATTTTCGATAGGTAAGGTCTAGTAGATGTTGACGATTGGTGGGGCATGCGTACCAATAAAGAGACGTTGAAAATATCGGTTAGATTACGAATGGAATTGGCAGATGGATCAAAATCAGATCCTTGATTTATTACATCAAGTTGCATCCGGGCAGTTGAGTTTGACTGACGCGCAGTCTGCAATCGCGGCACGGATGCAGACTCAGGTTACGCCAGACTTGACTGGAGCTGAGGTCACGATGGATCTCGACCGCGAACAACGCTGCGGTTTTCCGGAAGTTATTTATGGCGAGAACAAAGATGCTTCCACGATTGTTGATATTTTGCGAACACAATATGAGGCGGGCCAATTATCGCTCGTGACTCGAGTCAATGAGTCGAAGGGACAGCACGTTGTGGAGTGTTTGCCGCACATGCTGTTTAATACCAGAGCACGGACTCTGCGAAGTGTTGCTGTTCCGGCGGAAAAACTAAAAGGAAATATCACAATTGTGACAGCGGGAACGAGTGACTTGCCGGTTGCTGAGGAAGCACGTGAGACGTTGTTGTGGATGGGAGTCGAGCCACGGATTATTCACGATATTGGAGTTGCTGGTCCACAACGGCTGCTGGATCATCGCCCACAATTGCGTGCGGCGGACGTGTTAATTGTTGTGGCCGGAATGGAAGGCGCATTGCCTAGTGTGATCGGTGGCCATGTCGATAGTCCAATTATCGCTGTGCCGACGAGTGTTGGGTACGGCACGGCATTAGGGGGAATCACCGCACTGTTAGGCATGCTTAATAGTTGTGCGTCGAACGTCGTGGTCGTTAATGTTGATGCTGGTTTCAAAGCAGCGTATGCGGCGGGACTGATGTTGAAAAGGTTGAGGCAAGGCGGTCACGATGGTTGAGTCGAAATTCGTCGCTGAATTCCGTGGTCTCCCGCAACGCCGTGCGGATAGCCACAAGGGTGATTACGGCAGATTATTATTTATCGGCGGAAGTTGTACGATGCCCGGCGCCATCGCACTTTCAGCCATGGCATCGCTGCGAAGCGGAGCGGGACTCGTGACCGTAGCTACTGCTGCGACTGTGCATAGTATTGTCGCGGGGTTCGACCCTTGCGTCATGACGATTCCACTTCGCTGCTGTGCCAGCGGTACGATCGCCGAGGATGTCGATTCATTAGCGGAGGCCGCCGGACCTTTGGAGCAATATGATGCAATCGTAGTTGGGCCAGGGTTAGGGAAAAGCGCGGAGCTAGCGAGGCTAGTTGCTCAGTTGTATAAAACGATCCACGGCCCGCTGATCGTCGATGCAGACGGCTTGAACCTGTTAGCGAGTGATTCTGGCGGGCTCCCAGTTCCCAGTGGGCCACGCGTGTTGACCCCGCACGCAGGTGAGTTCGCGCGGTTATTAGAGAATAATCACCAGGGAGTGGATGTTGATAAAATTCACACACGAAATGATTTTGAGCAGGCGGCAGTTGAGTTAGCTGGGGAATCTCAAACGATAATTGCGTTGAAGGGCAATGTTACATTCGTAACGGATGGCTCAATGAAATGGCAAAATAAAACGGGAAATGCTGGGATGGCCACTGCCGGTAGTGGAGATGTTTTGACAGGAGTGATCGCTGCTCTGATTGGGCAAGGCATGCAGGTATGTGATGCGGTTCGTTATGGAGTGCAAGTTCATGGTTGTGCTGGCGATTTAGCTGCAGCGGAACTCGGCATGGTGTCGATGACCGCATTAGACATCGTTGATTTTTTGAGCGCCGCCTTCCAACAGTAACAAGATGAATTGGATCTGATTCCTAACTATGGAAATTATACGAGACTTAGATGAGACGCAGTTTACGCTGCATGGCGGTGCGGTCACGATCGGTAATTTCGATGGAGTGCATCAAGGACATGCGAAATTACTAGAGCAATTGATCTTGCGAGCGCGAGAAGTCGGTGGCCCCGCGATCGTGTTGACGTTCGACCCACATCCGGTGCGAATCTTACGTCCTGAATTGGCGCCACCTCCGTTAACCTGGACTTCTCGGAAAGCTGAGTTGCTGAGTGACCTTGGGGTTGATGTAACGGTGGTTTATCCGACGGATAAGAATTTCCTGGACTTGTCGGCAGAGCAGTTTTTCGACGAAATTGTGATGCAACGGTTGGGTGCGAAAGCGTTGGTGGAAGGTCCGAATTTTGCTTTTGGAAAAGATCGAGGTGGTTCCACTGAATTATTGCAGTCGTTGTGTGATGCGCACGATGTGCAACTACAGATCGTGCCGCCTTTGCTTGAGGGAGACCAATTTGTTTCCAGCAGTCGCATACGTGAGGCCATCTCCGTCGGTGATGTTGGCACTGCTTCTGAGATGCTTACTCGACCCTATCGTGTCCGCGGTATGGTCACCCACGGGATGAATCGAGGCGCAGCGATGGGTTTTCCGACTGCAAATTTAGTCGGTATTGATACGTTGGTGCCGGCGGTCGGCGTCTATGCAGCGGTTGCGTGGTGGCAAGGTAAACCATTTGCCGCGGCTGTTAATATTGGTGGTAACCCAACATTTGCCGAGGAAGAACACAAATTTGAAGTTCATTTACTGGATTTCAACGAAGCAATTTATGGTCATGTGTTAAGTGTGGACATGCTTAGTCGCTTGCGTGGTGTCGAGACATTTGACCACAAGAGTGCATTGCTTGCTCAGGTACAACAGGATATTGCCGCCGTCCGAGAAATCACGCTACCGTGGATAGCCGAGACCACTCATGACGAGCAATAGGGTGGTAGTGACTTCCGTCAATGCCACTTTTGATGTCTACTTAGAAACCGTCGCTGCTGCATTTAGTAGTTTTATAGCATCGCAAATCAGATTTGAATTTATATTTTTCAGGAACAATCCAATGGCCGTGGACTGGCAAGCTTTTACCAAGATGATCAACAAGCACGACAAGTTTGTATTGACGAGTCACATTCGACCCGATTGCGATGCGTTAGGCAGTGAGTTGGGAATGCGAGCGGTGCTATTGGAATTAGGTAAAGATGTGATCATCGCTAATGGTCACCCCACCCCACCGAATCTGGCATTTATTGATCCGGAAAACTGCATTCGCGTCATAGGTCAAGATATTCAAATCGAGGATCTCCATGATCGTGACGCATTAATGGTGCTCGACACCAGTGCTTGGGCACAGTTAGGTGATATGGGTGCCGCGTTAAAACAACTCGATTGTTACAAGATGGTGTTGGATCATCATCAGGGCGAAGACGACTTGGGCGCCGAGTTTTTCAAGGACTCTACGGCGGAAGCCGCAGGCCGTTTAGTCGTGGACGCCGCAGATGCATTGGGTGTTGCACTGACTGCCAAGATTGCTCAACCACTGTTCGCCGCAATTTCGACGGACACGGGGTGGTTTCGATTTGGGTCAGCCAATGCCAACACCTATCAAATTGCTTCACGGCTAATCGCCGCTGGGGCGAAGCCTGCGGATATATATGGAAGTTTATACGAACGTGAAACGGTTGGTCGAATTCGGTTGCGGGGGCGTGTTTTGGAACGGATGGTGGTGCAATCTGAAGGGCGGTTGGCGCACACGTTTATTCGCTGTGTAGATTTTCAAGAAACCGGTGCCCTGCCCTCAGACACGGAAGATTTAGTTAACTTGTGTCTTACCATACATGGGACGCAAGCGGCGTTGATCTTGGTGGAACAGACCCCGAGTGTCTATAAAGTCAGTTTTCGCAGTCGCTGCGCAATGGACGCTAGTGAGGTTGCGAAGGAGTTTGGCGGAGGCGGTCATAAAGCGGCTGCGGGTGCGGGAATTGAAGGTTCCTTTGAAGAGTGCCAAAGGCGTCTCCTTGACGCGGTTACCTCACGTTTGTAATAATTAATATATGACAAGTTGGCAGGAAGTCAATTTGCCCTAAACCCACCAGATTCACCGACTTGCCAATGACCCACCCCCCTTCAAGTCCGGTAGTGCACGTTAACTCGCACATGTTTTGGCTATATGAGCCAACTTCATATAACCCACTAGCGTAATTTCACATACGCGACGGAGACAATTATCAGATATGAATGAAGCAAAACCAAAACAGAATGAATCGGAATCCAGTCCAGCTCAGGAGACGAACGAGCGACGAGGGTTTTTGGGTTCAGCGGCAGCGTTAACGGCAGCCGCCTTGGGCGGTTTGTTAGGTGTTGGACCAGTGGCAATCGGATTATATGCAACGGTCATGGATCCGCTGCGAAAGAAAACAAGCCCACGCAAAGCGGCCGCAGGTGTTGAGGGAGCGAAAGAAGGTTTCTATTTTGCAGCGCAGATCGGCGAATTGGACAGTCACGTCCCACGCCGTTTTACAATCGTGGCGGACAAAATCGACGCTTGGAACTTCATGCAGGACCAACCCATTGGTTCCGTGTATATGCGCATGCAAGGGGAGCAGGTTGAATGTTTTCATACAACTTGTCCACATGCCGGTTGTGCTGTTTCATATGAACTTGAAAGCCAAGCCTACCTATGTCCTTGCCACAACAGTTCTTTCAATGTCGATGGCACCAAATTGGAAGATGGCGATTCTTCAAATCCGAGCCCGCGCGGATTAGACGCATTAGAAGTGGATGTTCAAGGGACGAGAGTGTTTGTTAAATACGAAGACTACTTTACTGGGCGGCACGCAAAGGTCGCTAAGTAAAGGCGCTGACTAACAGAAATGAAAACGCGACGATAGCACGACGAAAAGAGCTAAAACGAAAATATGTTCAGAAAATTATATAGCTGGTTTGATTCTCGCACCGGCATACAAGCATCGCTGGAAGAGGCGTTGTACGAAAACATACCCGGCGGTGCTAAGTGGCGTTACGTGTCGGGCAGCATGCTCGTGTTTGCGTTCATGACACAAGTGATCACCGGTTTGTTTTTGTGGATGCACTACAGTCCTGGCAGTCAAAATGCGTGGGCGAGTGTGTATTACATCACTTTCGATATGGAAGGTGGAAATCTGTTGCGAGGCATCCATCATGTGATGGCTCAAGCGATGGTTTGCTTATTGCCGATTCACTTGCTGCAGGTTGTAATTGAAAAAGCGTACACCAAACCGCGAGAATTCAACTGGTGGTTAGGCTTAGTGTTATTACAGATCACGTTAGCCCTCGGGTTGACTGGATATTTACTGCCGTGGGATCAAAAAGGTTATTGGGCGACAAAGGTTGCCACGGAACTTGCGGCCTTACCACCTCTGATTGGTGGACTGACTCAAAAGATAATCGTCGGCGGCACCGATTATGGCCACTTTACGCTGACTCGGTTTTTTGCCTTGCATGCCGGAGTGTTACCTGGATTATTGATTGGCTTTTTGATTTTACATCTAGCGATGTTCCGCAAGCATGGAATTACGGCGCATTGCTCGCCTCATCGACCGGATCAATTATTTTGGCCCATGCAAGTCCTTAAAGATGGGGTCGCTTGTGCGTTGTTGTTCGCAGTGGTAGTATTTGCCGCGATTGTTGAACCGGTGGCATTAGGGCCACCGGCAGAACCAACGGAAGCGTTTGGTGCTGCGCGGCCCGAGTGGTATTTTCTGTTCCTGTTTCAGATGCTTAAGTATTTCGATGGGAGCCTAGGCTTCAATACGGAGTTAGTGGGAGCGATTGTGCTGCCAGCGGTATTGTTCGGATTTATGTTTGCGATGCCGATCATTGCCCGCAAGAAGTTTGGTCATCATTTAAACGTAACGGTTATTGTTATGATTATTTCCGCCGCAGTCTATCTGACGTGGGAGGCGAAACAGGAGGATAATTATTATTTGAATCATCCAGATGATACGCAGTCCGAAGCGTACAAAAAATCCAAGCGTTTTCACGATGAGATAGAGCGTTCTGAAATAGAGTTTGAGTTGATTCAACAGTTAGTCAAGGATTACGGGATACCCTTGGAAGGTCCGACAGCGCTGCAACAGCGGGATCCATTAACGATGGGGCTACGGCTGTTTAGGCGTCAGTGTGCTAGCTGTCACGCATACAGTCATGATGAATACACTATCGCAGGACCTTCCAATCCTGACGCGAGAAGTGATCATCCGGTCAATTATGGAGCACCCGACTTGGCGCATTTCGGTTCCGTAAAGTGGATTCAAGGTTTGTTAAGTAACGATCTGACAACGGGTATTCGTAGCGGCCGCTATTTTGGCAAGACTTTACACGTTGAAGGCGAGATGGCCGAGCATGTTCATGAAACACTGTGGGCGGCGGCTGAGACCCAATCGGATCGTCAGACTTTAGCAACGCAAATAGAACAAGTAGCGTGGGCACTCTCGGCGGAAGCGCAGCTGCCATACTTAGATTACAAAGCTAATCAAGAAAAGATTGACGCGGGTATTGCTCATTTGAATGACGACACACTTGGTTGCATTGGGTGTCACAACTACGGTGACAATGAAGACGGGTATGTGATCGATCTTAACGGTTATGCATCTGCCGACTGGCTTACCAAGATGATCTCAGACCCGACTCAAACTGGGTTTTACGATGGCGGATCCGAAAATGACCGTATGCCATTGTTCCATAGCGAAGCAAGCAAGTTGTTAACACCTCGGGAAATCGAATTGCTAGTTCGGTTTTTGCGAGAAGATCGCACGTTGCTCGACGACTGATCGTGTGTGTTGCGAACGGGCCAAAAATAGCGCGGAGCGAGCACCTGCTAGGAATAATCACGAAAGTGATTACTGGGAAATCTACCCAATGCGGCTACGGATTTCTGCGAGCACGTCGTCAACGCTCACTCGGATTTGTTCGAGTGTATCGCGGTCGCGGATCGTGACGGTATTGTCGGCGACGCTTTGACCGTCGACGGTGATGCAATACGGTGTCCCGGCTTCGTCTTGACGTCGGTAGCGGCGTCCGACAGCACCTTTTTCATCATAGAAAACGTTCAAGTGTTGTTTGAGAGTTGCGTAGATCTTTTTTGCTAACTCGGGCATACCATCTTTTTTAACAAGCGGAAAAATGGCTGCTTTGATGGGAGCAATTCTTGGATGTAACTTCATTACGATCCGTTTTTGCATGTTACCTTTTTCGTCCGGTTGTTCATCTTCGGTATACGCTTCGCACAGAAATGCCAGCGTCGCTCGGTCTGCACCCGCGGAGGGTTCAATCACGTGTGGAATGTACTTTTCGCCCGTCTGGTCATCTCGGTATGAAAGATCTTTACCACTGCCGCGGTGTTTGGGTTTGCCGTGTTCATTGAGTTCTAATTCAAGCGGGTTCGAATTCGGGTCAAGCTTGCCTTCCATGTGACTGCGTAAGTCGAAATCACCTCGATGGGCAATCCCTTCAAGCTCACCGTATTCTCCGGCAGGTAAAAATGGAAAGGCATATTCGATATCGGCGGTGCCCGTCGAGTAGTGACTCAGTTCGTCTTCGGCGTGCTCGCGGAGGATCAGTCGCTCTTTGGCCAAGCCTAACGTGGTGTACCAATTCATACGGCGATCGCGCCAGTACTGATACCATTTAGATGACTTGTCCGGGTGGCAGAAAAATTCGATTTCCATCTGTTCGAATTCCCGTGACCGGAAAGTAAAATTTCGCGGAGTGATTTCATTACGAAAACTCTTACCAGTCTGTGCGATACCAAACGGTAGCTTTACTCGCGTGCTATCCAATACGTTTTTAAAGTTAACAAATATCCCTTGGGCTGTTTCTGGGCGCAGGTAAGCGGTTCCTTCTTCACCGGCAAGAGCGCCGATGATCGTCTTGAACATCAAGTTAAACTCTCGCGGTGCGGTTAGAGTGCCAAGTTCTTTAGCATCGGGACCGAGGACATCGTCCATGTTCTCAATTTCGGTCAGCGACAGAAAAGCATTTTCAAATTCCAGTTGCTCCGCATTTTTGGCTCGGAGCTTGAAAAACTTCATGGCCCGGCGCTGTGTATCTTCGTGCTCTTGGGCCGTTTCAACGATGGTGGCGACAAAAATGCGCTGACCTTTGGCATTGGCCCAGCGTCCGCGGACTTGATCGTACCGGTAGCGTCGTTTTGTTGTTCGGCAATCGACCATGAAATCGTGAAACAGGTCGTAGTGACCAGATACTTTCCAAACTTGCGGGTGCATAATGATTGTGCAATCAAGACCGGTCATTTCGTAGGTCGACGGTGCGCCTGGTAGTTGAGTGAGTTCATCGTGGCCACTTACCATGTCGTGCCACCAAGCGTTCTTAATGTTCCGCTTTAATTCAACTCCCAACGGGCCGTAATCCCAAAATCCTTGAATCCCACCATAGATTTCGCTTGACTGGAACAAAAATCCGCGTCGTTTGCAAAGGGATACGAGTTTATCCATTTCCATAGTTACTGTCTTTCTTCATGGGCTAATGTGGGAACTAATTTTGATTGGAGGTTAAGTTGATGGCCACACAGAGGATATCGGCAGAATATTGTGTTGCTGTGCAATGAAAAAACCGCTGAACCTTCTTAGTGAAACTAAGGGGGTGAGATCTCAGGGGTTTTGTTTTACGTTCGAATATAAGCTAGCCCGCAGGGACTTGAACCCCGACAAACAGAACCAGAATCTGTTGTGCTACCAATTACACCACGGGCTATTTGTGCATCTCAGTTTATCCGCGCTCACCAGTTGGTCAAGAGCAAGACGAGTTGATATGCTTTTGATTCGTCCTTTAGTTTTACGTCGTGCGTAGTATGCAATCGTCGTAGATGTCATATAATAATAAATCTAAGTTGAAAGGATATTTGAGAGATTTAATGGCATATTTGAAAGCGCAGAATGGTTCGCTCGCGGGACAACGATTTGAGTTGGATGAGAGGGAATCTGTATTAGGTCGGTCTCCGGAATGTTCTATTCACGTAGAAGACTTTGCCGTGAGTCGGCAACACGCTAAGGTCCACAATAATAATGAGGGCGAATTTTTCATTGAAGATTTGAGAAGTCGTAACAAGACTTATCTAAACGATGTCGTGTTAGGCGAAGGTCAACATCAATTACGCAACGGTGACCGCCTGAGTATCTGTGACGTCATCTTCAATTTTTATCAAGAATTTGCGGCGGGATTGTCAGACAGTCTCGATGGATCTCAAATCAGTGTCCTTTTCGATGGAGCAGAAACAGCTACGTCTACGATAATGTCCAAACTGGAGGTCGGCACTGGCCACGGACAGGTTCAACTCACAGCAAGCCCCGAAGTAAAGCTGTCAGCGCTACTTGAAATAACGCAGGCTTTGGGAAATGCTTTGAGTTTGGGTGACGTTTTGCCAAGTGTCCTCGATGCGTTATTTAAAGTATTCATGCAGGCTGATCGAGCGTTTATCGGTCTATTAGACGAATCGGGAACTCTGGTACCTCGTTGGTCCAAGGCACGCCGAGAGGATGCCGCAGAGACGATCAGGATAAGTCGCACGATTGTTAACCGAGTGATTGAGCTCAAGGAAGCAATTTTATCAGCAGATGCAGCTTCGGATCAGCAGTTTGATGCGAGCCAGAGCATTGCCGATTTTAAAATCCGATCGATGATGTGCGTTCCCTTATTCGGTATTGGTGGTGAAGTGTTAGGCGTTCTGCAAGTGGATACTTTAGAACGTAATAAACAGTTCAACGATGGCGACCTTGAAGTTCTCGTAAGCGTGGCAACGCAAGCTGGAATTGCTTTGGACAACGCACGATTGCACGACGATGCCCTAGCACAACAAGCCATTCAAAGAGACCTTGAGCTTGCTCAGCAGGTTCAGCTTGGATTCTTGCCGAGTTCAGGTCCAGAAATTGAAAACTACACATTCTTCGATTACTATCGTGCTGCAAATCACATCGGCGGTGACTATTACGATTACTTGGAACTTAAAAATGGGACGTTAGCTGTGATTGTGGCCGATGTGGTGGGGCACGGTGTCGCAGCGGCTCTGTTGATGTCTAAAGTCGCTGCGGAAACTAGATTTTGTTTGGCGACTGAGCCGAATGCATCCGCAGCCATAAATCAACTCAATAACAATTTAAGTCGTTTAGGACTTGATCGCTTTGTGACATTTTTGTTGGCAGTTCTGAATCCCCAAACGGATGAAGTGACGGTCGTTAACGCTGGTCATATGGCGCCAATTCATCGTCGAGCAGATGGGACAATTGAATTGGTGGGAGAGGATCTCGCCAATATTCCAATCGGGATAATGGAAGACGTTGAGTATGAGAGCTTTACGTTTAAGCTGCAGTCCGGCGATTCAATAACTATGTATACGGACGGATTAAATGAGGCAGCTAATCCAGAAGGAGCGTTGTTTACGATGGAAGCGATTGAGGAATTGGTGCGAGCGCATCAAGAGCCAGCCCAACAACGGGGCGAGCGAATTCTCGAATCGATCACCACTTTTATGCACGGCGAACAACCGGACGACGACATGTGTTTGGTTATCTTTGATCGAGACTAATTTCACGTGTCGTCCCTACTGTTGAATTGAATCGTGCTTTGGTATACTTTCGACGCAGGCATGCAATTATATAACTTATGCATCACTATAAACTACTCACAGGCGAAAGGAAACGCTGCAATGAGCGACCCTGTTTTGGAAACGAATATTACTGGAATGTCACCGCGCCGTGGAAAAGTCCGCGATATGTATGATCTTGGTGATTCTTTATTGATGATCAGTACAGATCGCATTAGTGCTTTTGATTACGTGTTGCCGTCGGGGATTCCAGACAAAGGTCGCGTGTTGACAACGATTAGTGAATTCTGGTTTGAGAAGCTTGGCATTGCGAATCATCTATTGACGATGGACTTAACGACCATCGGTTTGCCAGAAGATACGGATATTGAATCTTTAACAGGTCGCAGTATGGTCGTCAAAAAGTGTGACGTCGTACCGATTGAATGTGTTGTTCGCGGTTATCTAGTTGGTTCAGGTTGGAAGGAATATCAAGTGTCCGGAACGGTATGTGGAATCGAATTACCACCGGGCTTGCAGCAAGCATCTCAGTTAGAAACGCCCATTTTTACACCGGCTACAAAAGAAGAATCGGGCCACGACATCAACATCTCTTTTGAAAGAATGGTTGAAATTGTGGGAGAGGATACCGCCACGGAATTGCGAGATCGTAGTATGGCGATTTATCAGCAAGGCGCCGAGTATGCTCGGGAGCGAGGCGTTATTATTGCGGATACAAAATTTGAATGGGGTTGGTTCGAAGAACAATTGATTCTAATTGACGAAGTGCTGACACCGGACAGTTCACGTTTCTGGCCGGCTGAAACCTACTGTGTCGGCGAATCTCCTCGGTCCTTTGATAAACAATTTGTCCGCGATTGGCTGGAAACAACGGATTGGGATAAAAACAGCCCTGCTCCGTCTTTGCCAGATGACATCGTAATGAACACTCGGGCAAAATATATCGAGGCATACGAAGTCATTTCGGGGCGCGAATTTCCTTGGAAATAGCCGCTATCTTACGGCGTCGATAGTGCAAAAATCGTGAATTACAATTGTGTAAGTAGCAAGTTTTAATTGTTGCCTGAGGCGCACTTGGTAATTAAGCTGAACGGTTTGATACCTCACATGTAATTCAAGCGAGAAAACGATGCGTGTTATTCCTGTTACTTGTTCCCTAGTTGTTTATCTGTTGGCTGCCATTGCTGGGGGCCAAGAACGAGTTGCTTTTACGGACATTGAACAGGCCGGCGCGGATTATTCGTTTCAGGGTGAATATCAGGGCGTCGTGCGGTTTGCAGGCAAAGTGAAATCCAAGGCGGGTTTACAAGTCATTGCCCTAGGCAGCGGCAAGTTTCGCGGGAGCCTGTTAGCGGGAGGATTGGCTGGCGCCGGTTGGGACGGCGAGACGCAATTTGGGCTAAGCGGGGTTCGGTCTGGGCAACAACTAACACTTAGTGGTGATTTATTCACCGTTTTGATCGAGGCGGGGGTTGCCAAAGTTATGGCGACACATTCCCACGGTAAGTCAAGGGGGCGACTCAAACGCGTTGTTCGGCAAAGCGTGACGATGGGAATGCCCGCTCCGGAAGAGGCCGTTGTTTTGTTTGCTGGAGAAGCCACAGAGCAATTGGTTGATGCCCGTATTACCGACGAAGGCTTGCTGATGGAAGGCGTGTTGACTCGACCGGTCGTCACTGATTTTCGTTTGCATTTGGAATTTCGTACTCCGTTTATGCCAAATTCGGTTGGGCAAGCTAGAGGTAATTCGGGAGTTTATATTCAACAGCGGTACGAAGTGCAAGTGCTGGATTCCTTTGGCTTAGCGGGAGTTCACAATGAATGCGGCGGTATTTATCGTCAGCGACCTCCGCAGATGAACATGGCATTTCCCCCCTTAGTTTGGCAAACCTACGATATTTATTTTCGAGCTGCTCGCTTTTCAGATGCGGGTAAAAAAACGGAAAACGCTCGGATCACGATTTACCACAATGGCGTTGCGATTCATAGTAACTATGAATTGACCGCTAAAACTGGCGCGGGAAGACCGGAAGGTCCACAGGCGATGCCGATATTGCTGCAGAATCACAGCGACCCCGTTAGGTTTAGAAACTTCTGGTTGTATCACTTACCGACGCAATAGCCGCGAAAGTGCCGTTGAAAATGTTCTGGTTTTATCTTTACACCTCGGCGGGTGCTCGCATGAATTGCGGGTTGGACTTTTCAATGGTAAAATCACTGCCTCTAGTCCTCGTTTCGACATTCAAAGATTACCCCGCTTATGCATCGCGCCAGTGATGATTGCTGGGAGTAAAATGGTGTGAGAAGAGGATATTTTTTCCTCAAACGTGGTAGTGGTCAAATGGGCCAAATTCGCTTTCATACATCTTATGTGAACGACGACGAGCAACACCGCTTGCGGCGTTGTTATATGGTGGGCATGGAGGGCATTGCTTGGGAACGCGAATTGCGTATTTCTGAAAAGATGCTGGTTGTTGGTCGGTCCACACACGAATCCGGAAAGCTATTCGTTCCATGGTTAAGAGCGGACGGCGTCGAGGTTATTCTTGCGACTAGCAATCTGCGTGAACAAGAAGCGGCGTATCATCTTGAAGTCGAATTGGCACGCGGGACTCTAAATCGCTTGAGAAATTATTTGTCTGCCCGCGAGCAGTTATTCGAACTTTCTGCTGCTTACCAAACTTTGCTGAATCAATCACAGCAGTGTTTTTTGAACGCTGTGTTGTCGACCAACGATCCGGAAACTAGTCAACGCCATGCCGCGGATTCTATAGAAACTGCACTGAAGTTGATTGAACTTGTATTACTGGAGGATGCAGGACATGCTGTTGAAGCTCGTTACCAAGCAGGTGGGGTCAAGCCGCTAATCGGTGTAGAAATGCCGGTCGTTCCTCAGTCGGAGCAGTCGCAGCAGCAAATTGATGAAACCTTCAATACAGTAACAATCCCGTTTAATTGGCGCGCATTGTCACCGGACACGGATAAATTCAATTTTGATGAAATCGATGGACCACTGAATTGGGCTTTGCACCACGATAAAAAAATCATCGCTGGTCCACTGGTGCGATTGACCGACGACTCGATTCCCGAATGGATGTATCTATGGGAAAGTGATTTCACCGCATTTCAAAACTATCTCATGAGCTACGTGAGTGAAGTTATTCGACGCTATAAAGATCGGGTTCATGTGTGGCATTGTGCAGCCGGACTAAATTCGACGACGGGTTTGAGGTTCTCTGAAGAACAAGTTGTCCGAATTGCGGTGGATGTCGTAGAGGCCATTCGACGCATTGATGCCACGACACCTGTTGTGATGAGCTTCGATATGCCTTGGGGCGGATATGCCGCGGATCGTCGAACTGATCTGTCGCCGTTGCAATTTGCGGAGGCTCTGGTCCGCGGGGACATCGGCTTAAATGGAATTGGGTTGGAATTGAATTTCGGCGACGGACACAATGAATGTGGGTTGTATGACGGTTTAGCAATCAATGCTTTGATGAATCGTTGGTCGCAATTGCAACTCCCATTGGTCTTAAGTGTTGCGACAGAAAGTAGTCACTTACCAGCAGAAGAACTGGGCAGTAGTACTGATAGCGATGGCGCCGGTTTGGGCTCGAAGGAAGTCGCTAATCTATTGATGGTACTTGCCAGTCAAGGCGCGACTCAGGCAATTCTTTGGAATCAACTAAACGATACATCGGAGCGGCGAGCGGGACTTTATACCGTCGACGGACACCCCAAATCGATGATTAACGACATCCAACGATTGTGTAAAGAACAATTGGGGATTTAGACTGTGGGAGTAGCTGGCAGGTGTTGGCATCGTGTCAATCTGTGGAAACTTTAAAAACAAGCAGCGCAACGGGTAGTATATTTTGTGGATAGCACTGGAGTTATTTTAAAGGTGCTGGCATAATCTGCTCGAGTCGAAATAATCGTTGTCTGCCTAAAAGGTCTTATGGAAAATATTACCAACAACCCAGTTGCGATAGCTGATTTGCAATGTGGTACGGATCAGCCGTTACTGCTAATTGCGGGTCCCTGTGTGATTGAGACGGCGGATGCTACTCGGCGAATCGCCGATGTGTTGCAAGATGCCACGGCTGACCTACCTGTGCAATTCGTGTTCAAGGCATCTTTCGATAAGGCGAATCGAACGAGCATTCATTCCTTTCGCGGCCCTGGCTTAGATGCGGGCTTGGATATTTTAGATCGTATTGCTCAAGAAACCGGCTTGCCGGTTACCACGGACATTCACGAAGTGAGTCAAGCGGCTGCGGTTGCCGATGTTTGCGCAATGCTGCAGATCCCGGCTTTTCTCGCCCGACAAACCGACCTGTTGATTGCCGCTGCGCAAACCGGCAAACCGGTAAACGTAAAAAAAGGACAGTTTTTATCACCTAGTGATATGTCTAACGTGATCATCAAACTGGCGCAAAGTGGATGTAATGACGTGTTGCTGTGTGAACGTGGTACGTTCTTTGGCTATGGACAATTAGTCAACGATATGCGCAGTTTGCCACAGATGCAACAATTTGGTGCGCCGGTTATCTTTGACGCAACGCACAGTGTACAGCAACCTGGTGGGCAAGGCGAAACCACTGGAGGACAACGAGAAATGGTCGAACCACTTGCCCGGGCTGCCGTAGCAATGGGAGTGGACGGTCTGTTTATCGAAACACACCCTGACCCAGACGAATCTCCGAGCGATGGCCCGAACATGATTCCACTAAATGACATGAAAACTCTGCTGCAACGACTCACCAAGATTCGTGCATGTGTCGATACTTTATAAAGGTACTGATGCCAACACTTCAGAGATGGAAATTCTATGATCGCTAAAACCCCCTATCTTTTACTAATTGTCGCCCTCGTGATAATCGCCGGTTGTCGCGATCGCACACAAGTGACGGTCTCGGATATTCGGCCAAGAGAATCTAATTCTGATCACTTGCAACAAGCCTTGCAGATCATTGATGGCCTAGATCTTGCTGATTTTAATCAAGCAACTACCACGAGTGTCTTTAACTTCAATCTTTGGTCTAAGCTACATGACGATGACCCTCAATGGGTTACTCCGTCGCTAATTAACACGGTTCCAACTGAACTAGCTAGCACCGGGTTAGTACAAGCGATTGGTGGCAAGCGGTTCATCCCATTGGACATTAATTATTTACATGAAACGAGTTGGTTGCATGCTATTTCCCAGTGGGTTGTAGCTGATGATTTGCCACACCGGATGTTTTGGGACTCCTATAAACCAACCGTTGCTGATGAAGTTGCTAGTGAAGAATTGACCAAGGTACTCAAGTTGTTTGACTGGACGGTACGAAATATACAGCTTGCACCATTGCTGGACTATCCGACAATTCCTGCCAACACGGAACAATCAGGCAAGGTATCCCCTCAACTTGGCTTGCCGGGACCTGGATATAGCCGCACCAACCGGGATGTCCTCACGCTGGGCGTTGGTGACTGGTGGCAGCGTGCACGGATTTTTGTGCTACTCGCGCGGCAGCAAGGCATCGATGTCGTATTGTTAGGATTGCCAGCTGAGTTTGGCGAGAGAAATCGACCATGGCTTACAGCAGCAATCATTGGCGAGGAACTTTACTTGTTTGATTTGAACAAAGGGTTGCCGGTATTGAATGCAGACAAGACGGAAATCGTGACGCTTAAGCAACTCAAAGAGAACATCAATTTCGCACAAACACAATTACCAGCTGCCCATCAACAGCAACCACAGGAAACTCTTGACGGATTGGTGGGGTTGATTGAAGCGGATGTTGTTGCCGTTTCGCATCGGATGGCGATTCTGGAAAAATATCTCACAGGTGAGCGTCAAATGGTTTTGACCGTGGCGCCGAGCATTATTTCTTTGCGGTTGAGAACGGAGCATCAAATCAGTCGGTCAAAAATTTGGCTACCTATTTATGAAGGGTATTTATTTGAAGCGGCGTTACACGAGAAACTTGGTGCTCAAGATTCGACCGCGTTGGAATTTGTTAGTTCAACGCGAGATCATTCGTTGTTCCGCGAAGTTCCGCAATTGCGGGAAGGTCGTTTTAAATTATTACGAGGTGATTTTGATAACGATGAATCCAGTGCAGGTGTCCAAGGTGAAAACGGTGCCAAGACGTTGATGATGGCATCACGTATTCCGACGAGGATAATTGAAGAATTGCTAGAAAACGAAGGTATTCAACAATCTCTGGGGCTGGTAAAGCCCGATAACACACCAGTTCTGTTGTGGCGGCAAGTATTATTGAACAAGCAAAAAGTATTCGTGCGAGCTAAGAATTACGCGAGTTTTTATATCGCTATGATTCATATGGAACAGGGGCACTATCAGGATGCGATCGATTGGTTTGAACTCAGAACGCTAATAAATGAAGTTGAAGATACCGCAAACGCAGAAAGTGAAGAAGAACTCCCGTCAGTTCCCCCGACTCGAAACAGTTCTCCGGCTGAACAGCCAACAATCAATATTCAAGATCTTCTCTCCGGTAATTCTCCAGCAAACCGAGTCGCTGTGGCTATAACGTTAACTCGGTCCGCCTTTCAGGATTTAGCATTATATAATCTCGCTCGGTGTTATGCGGCTTTGGGTCAGCAAGCAGCGGCTGCCGAGTTGCTGAAAAATTCTGAGTCTGAACAACAGACTGGTGACCAACAGTTATCCAAGTTGTTGCAAGAATAGAGTTGCAGATTATGCGTCTTGGTCTTCTAGGAATGTCGGCGGCACGAGCAGTCGCATACGACCAAGTATTGTTGTTACGGTGATAGGCAACGATGTGCAGGGGTCACCGTCAATTTGAACAACAACTCGATCTTGAGTGTCGGCATGGATTCTGAACGACTTTGCCTGCAACGCAACGTATTCTTTGCTCCGAGGATGAGTGGACCACCAAAGCTGCCAGAAATATTTTAATCCGTGTAGGAATCCTGGTTTGACGAATCCACAAGCGTCAAGTTTGCCGTCGGTGGGGTCGGCGTCAGGTGCGATCATCAGCTTTAGTGCGTATCGGCGAATGTTCATGACGAATAGAAAACGAGCGTCAAATTGATTGTGTTCATCGGCAAGGTCCTGAACATACATCTTGGGATACCGGTACTTCCAGACGGCGGTCAGGACTGGAATGAAATACGAGAATTTAGTGATGTGGCCTTTCCGACGATTCGCTAACCGCTCGGCTACATCACCATCAAAACCACATCCGACCATCAGGGCAAACAAAAACTTATCGCCCGCCTCGTTGGTGACTTGTCCGGCATCCATCGGAAGAACTTGTCCTTGCTCAATTAAATCAGCGACGAACTCAGGATCAGCTTTTATCCCGAGATATTTAGCAAGCACATTTTCAGTGCCTTGCGGAAAGATGCAGATGTTAGTTTCTTTACTTAGGGTATTAAGTAACAGTGATAATGTGCCATCGCCGCCAACGCTGATAACGGTACGCAGTTCGCCACTAGCTTGTTTTTCCGAGGCGATAAGCTGGATCTGTTCGATGTCGGTTTCAATGACAGCTTGAAAGCCACGATCGTCCAATATGGTAGCGAGTTTCTTTGCCAATTCACCGCTGGAACCGCGTCCTGCTTTGGGGTTGAGCGAAATCAATACGAATCGCGCCGCAGGGTTAATTGATTGTGCTGTATGTGTCGTCATTTAAAGCTGAGGAAATTAGTTTAAGGCCCGAATAGAGGAGTAAGCTAACGGAATGAAGTGTATGAAAGTGAATGTGTTTAATATGAACACATGTCTGTTTATACCACACATTTGCTGGAGATTGTTTTATGTGCCAGGGTAGTAACGCGGAGATTATTTGTAGCAACTAAATACGCCTAAACCCGTGGTTTCTAGGTGTTTTGATCGTTTCTCGGCCTATGATTGTCGCTCGATTCAGAAATTTTATGGTGTGTCGGTTTTTTTGGCATAGGACGTGCATTTAGATATCTTTCGTTAGCTTGTTGCTGACAAGAGATCTTACATTGACTCGATTTGATTGTTTTGAACCGAGTTAACCGTAAGATTGTTCAAACACGCGAGGTTTGGGCGCTTAATTTACTGGTTTGAGTTTTAGTTGCCCCTGGCTCATCCAGTTGACTGACATTGTAGTTAGTCGGTGCCCAAACCTCGTTCTTTTTATGCGCGGCAATGATTTGAGCACAACAGACGGAAACCACACTCCCCGACTGCTCAATTACGGAGCTAGTCTTTGTCTGCGAACTGGTGTGACGAATCAATTTCCATTGTGGAACACACCAAAGGCATAATTCTTTAGATGTTTATTTTATAGTACGCGTTTTAACACCGTTGACGAGTTTAAACCGGTATTCTAAAGTGGTGGTTTCCCCTGCATAAATGGGATGTTGCCAGCGTAGCTTCAATTGGCAGAGCACCGCATTCGTAATGCGGGGGTTACGGGTTCGATTCCCGTCGCTGGCTCTGTCGCGAGCCGCACGTTAGCATTAAAAAGATACTTTACAGGAGTTTCCTTCCATGGCAATGATTACGGATTTTGATATTAAGTCCCTAGTTTGTGACAATTCCAGCTTTGGCCCAAACGAGATCAAAATGATTTCTGGTGCCATAACCGAAGATTTTTCACAGTATGCCATTTTGCGAGACGCTGTTGCTGAGCTTGAAATTGGTGAAGATTTAACACCCGCTAGCACAGTACGTCTGGGTGTTTGTTATTATTTGCTAGGTCGCTTTAGCCGCGCGATAGAAACATTAGCAGAATCTGACAAGGGCGCTCTTTCATATTTTTACATTGGGCGCAGTCATTTCGCGTTGGAAGACAACCTAGCGGCAATTGAAAATTATGATTTGGCGGAGCGATTTGGTTATGACCGAGGTATTTGTGTCTTGGCCAAGGTTGAAGCTTTACGAAACAGTGGCGACTTTGACGGCGCTTTACAAGGCCTAGAGTCGCTCGATGGTGCCATCATGCAAGAAGCGGATTACGCTTATCAATATGGTGAAACGGTTGCTGCGAGCCGCGGTGCTTCTGAGTTAGTGGTCGAGTGGTTTGAACGAGCCGTAAAAGCGGATGATACCCATGCCGGCGCATTGTTTGGTTTGGCCCGTGAAAACGATCGCCGAGGAAATGATGAAGTCGCCATGGATTATTACCGCCGCAGTTCAATGTCATTCCCTTCACACGTTGGCTCCTTGCTTAATTTAGGCTTGCTGTATGAAGATCACGCACAATATGATCGTGCTCAACAATGTTACCGCCGCATATTGGAAGTATTTCCCACCCATCCCAAAGCGTCATTGTTTTTGAAGGATGCAGAAGCGTCGGATGACCAGTTCTTTGATCTAGAAGCTGAAAAAGCACAAGATCGAATGTCTCAAATATTGAACATACCGGTTACTGATTTTGAACTTTCGGTTCGCAGTCGTAATTGCCTTGCCAACATGGGTGTTGAAACTCTAGGTGACTTAGCACGAACGAGCGAGCAGGAACTACTTGGCAGTAAGAACTTCGGCGAAACCTCGCTGATTGAAATTCGGGATATGCTTACTTCCAAAGGCTTGTCGTTAGGTCAGTTGGCACACGAGGGACGTCCTGAACCGACTGTCGATCGCAGTCAGCTCTCGCCAGAAGAAGCAGCTGTTTACGACCGCCCAATTTCAGATTTGAATTTGTCGGTGCGTGCACGTAAATGCATGGTTCGCTTGCGTATGAACACCATTGGCGAGTTACTTCGCAAGACGGGTGATGAAATGCTTGAATGCAAGAATTTCGGTGTCACAAGTTTGAATGAAGTGCGAGAAAAACTTGAAATTCACGGCTTGAAACTTCGTGGCGATTGATCCCGCTTAAGCCAGTGGAGATTATTCTTTGGACGGCAGTTTTTCGGTTCTTCTGTATATTTCGGTGGCAGAAACCACTTGCGCTATCAAGATGAATTATGACTTCACCTGAAACCACTAGTTCGGATAGCGTTAGCCCTGTTGGTTTTAGTTTCGAAGTGTTGACGCAAGACAAAAAGAGTGCCGCGCGGCGGAGTGCCTTAACCACTCCTCATGGTTGTGTGCAGTTGCCTACATTTATGCCCGTGGGAACCCAGGCAACGGTCAAGGGGTTAGCGATTGATCAAGTGCGGGCTACTGGCGCTGATATTCTGCTGGCAAATACGTATCACTTGTCTTTGCGACCTGGTGAAGACATTGTCGCACAACTAGGTGGCCTACACGCCATGATGCAGTGGCAGGGTCCGATCCTTACGGATAGCGGCGGCTTTCAGCTTTTCTCGTTAGCAAAAATGTGCCAGGTGACTGAACAAGGCGCAATTTTCAAATCGCATATCGATGGTTCCACGCTGGAGTTAACGCCGGAAAAATCGATTCAAATCCAAGAGACATTAGGGTCTGATATTGCGATGGTCTTGGACCATTTGGTTGCCTTGCCTAACGAAAAGTCAGTGATCAGGGCAGCCTGTGAGCGTTCCATACGCTGGGCACAACGCTGTCAACTCGCAGCAAGTAGTACACAACAAATTCAATTTGCGATCGTGCAAGGAGGCTTAGATGAATCGCTGAGAGTGTGGTGTGCTGAAGAATTGGCAGCGTTGGATTTCTTTGGGTACGCAGTTGGTGGATTGAGTGTGGGTGAGACTCCAGCAGAGATGTATCGGATATTGGATGCTACCTGCCCTGCTCTGCCAATTGACCGCCCGCGTTATCTGATGGGAGTCGGACGTCCGCAAGATTTACTCGAGGGCGTTCGCCGTGGGATCGATATGTTTGACTGCGTAATGCCAACGCGGAATGGACGCAATGCGCTGGCATTCACCGATCAAGGGCCAATTAAGCTGCGTAACGCCAAGCACCGTACGGATACATCTCCAATAGAATCCGGCTGTCCTTGTTTGGGGTGCCGACATAGTCGAGGGTATATTCGCCATTTGTTTCAGAGTGGTGAGATGTTGGGCCCGATTTTGCTTTCACATCACAACTTAACGTATTATCAACGACTGATGACAGCTGCTCGCGAAGCGATTGAAGCGGATGAATTTGAGGCCTTTTACCAAAAAAAAATGGCTGCTTGGGGATAACTCTAAGAACTTCTCTCCAGAATGGGTGAAATCTAGAAAAAACTCCCTAAAAGGAGGGAATCGCATCGCTGCAATGATTGCTCTCCCTTGTCGGTAATTACCAATGAATCTAAGATACTCGGATAGCGCAAATGTGCGTTTTTTCGTATGGGATTGTTGACTTTCATCAAGCGATGGCAATGACGTTGCTATGGATTGTTTGTAGCGAGAGTCAACAACTTCACTTTTTGTTGATTACTAGGTTTTGACTAGCCACTGCTAGTGAATATTGGGCACACGATAATGATATTGACGTTAAAAATTCTCGCTTTTGATTTACATTGGTTTCTAGTCGGACAAGTGGTAGATGGCGCAGCTAAACCGGCCGCTGAAAATGGCGCAAAGCCCCCGGACAACACGTCCTTTATGATCATGATGTTCGGTATGTTAGCCGTGTTCTACTTTATGATGTTCCGCCGGTCGCGTAAACGAAAGCAGCAACAATCCCAAAAAATGGATGATCTCAAAATGTATTGTGAAATCACGACCATTGGTGGATTGTGTGGGACGGTCGTTAATATTGAAGATACGACTGACGATAAAGGCAATGAATCGATAAGTCATGTCACCATTGAAACCGATTCAGAAACACAATCGCGGATACGAATCGTTCGTGAAGCGATCGGTCAAATTGTAAGTAGCGATGACGAAACGGCGGATGAGAAATAAATTATTAGCTTCGATATAAGTAAGCGACATACATAAAAACAACTATTGAACCGGAACAGATTGAAATGAATCTTTTGGCAACTTTAGCGTCCTTTTTAACTCCTCTGCTGGGTCTTGCAGATGGTGCAGAAGACAACGAAACCAACGCAGTGATTGTGTTTGCATTAGCGCTAGTCGGAGCTGTGTTAGTTAACATCGGTCGACACAAGGCTATCAGTGCTAGGGTCAAGAGTGTGGCTAAGGTTAGCGACCCTAACTGGGGTGCGATGTTCGGCACCTTTGTGTTTGGCTTATTGCTGGGTGGACTACCGAATTTGTTTGCAGAATTCAGTGCTCAACCAGCATTTCGATATATTGGATTAATCATTGCTGTGTTCAGTGGCTTGTATCTAATTTCGCGCACCATTACGGAAAACCGTCGCATCAATGCCCCAGAACAATCTTGGCGTTTGGCGATTGTTGCAACGAGTGTCATTTTTGGCGTGCTGTATTGTAACACTGCTTACAATACGGGCCTTATCAAGGGCGGTGTCGACCTGTCTGGTGGCGTTAATCTGATCTATGCGATCGATTTTGATTCCGTTAACGATGCTGACGGCCCTGCTCAATCTTCGTTAACCGATAGCGATATGGATGCCCTGATCAGTGCTTTAGGTCGTCGCTTGAATCCTAGTGGTGCTAAGGAATTGGTATTACGTTCCTATGGTAACAACACCCATGTTGAAATCGTTGTGCCCGATGCAGCGGAAGCTGAAATTAAGCAACTTAAAGATATTATTACCAATACTGGTGCACTTGAGTTTTTGATTTTGGCGAACAAAAGTAAACATCCAAGTCTACACAAACAGGCGGAGTCTTCCGTTGAGTTGAAGACAAACCTTGTTGTTGCTGCGGACGATAATTCTGATGTTTTGGGAACTTGGGTGGCGGTGTCCAAAAGTACGGAAGGCAACTATGAATACAACGCGTCTGGTAATTCCCTCATTCGTCGTGTTACTTATGCTGATGGCGAAGATGAAAAACGCATCTTCGTGGACGGGGACACGCAACCCAAAACGCCGCAAGAAACGGAAATCCATGTAGCGTTTGAGTTTGAAGAATCCGACGCGGTGTTTTCAGAGCAAGTAAAAAATGCTGGCGTTACCAATATTGAAGTATTGATGGTTACACCGCCGGAAACCGAACGGACCACCGGCGATGACCTCGCTAGTGTACGTTCTGATATCGACACTCAAACCGCGTCACCGTGCGTGTCATTTACGATGAACAGTGCTGGATCACGCAAGTTTGGAACCTTTACCGGTAACAACACTAGTAACTTGCTAGGAATCGTACTCGACCATAAATTGTTGTCAGCCGCTACCATCAATACTCGGATTTCCGTTAGTGGTCAAATTACGGGAAATTTTTCTCGCGCAGAAGTTGATTTTCTAGTTGGGATATTACGAGCTGGAAAGCTACCGGGTACCTTAACCAAGGAACCCGAAAGTGAGAATAAAATGGGTGCCACCTTAGGTGCTGCCACGATCGACGCTGGAACGACAGCAATCATTATTTCGTTCATCGCCGTGTTGATTTTCATTATTCTCTATTATTGTTGCATTCCGGGAACGATCGCTGCTTTCGCATTGGTATTCAATGTTGTCTTGATTGTCGCTTTGATGGCGATGATCGGAGCCTCCTTTACGCTGCCTGGCATAGCCGGTTTGGTACTAACGGTCGGGATGTCTGTTGATGCAAATGTGCTAATTTTTGAGCGTATACGTGAGGAATTAGCCGACGGCTCCAAGATTAGACAAGCGATTCGCAATGGATTCTCGCGAGCAACTATTACCATTATTGATGCAAACTTGACTACGCTGATTACGGCTGTGTTGTTGTATGCCATTGGTACCGATCAGATTCGAGGTTTCGCGATTACGTTGATCCTCGGCATCGTTATGAGTATGTTTACAGCGATTTACGCGTCGCGAGGTTTCTTTGAGATTTCAGAGCGACTAGGGCTTTTGAAAAACTCCAGTTGGGCATTTCGAAATTTCCGTATCGTGTCTCGGGAAGTCAATTTCCTTGGCATTCGAAAAATCATGGCGATCGTTTCGATGATCATTATTGTGGCCGCCGTTGGTGTGACTTGGAAACGAGGTAGCGACATGCTTGCTATTGACCTCGCCGGCGGCACGTCTGCCATTTTCTCACTGGATGACAGTGCTCTAGAAGCCGATGCTGTGGAAACTACAATTAGATCAACCGCTATTGATAATGGCGTCGAGGATTTGCAACTTACAGTCACCAGCATTGAACTTAGCGGTTCTGCGACTGGCTGGCGAGTTGATGCGAGCATCCAGGAACAGGAGACGTTGATGGATGTGCTGGAGAAAGCATTTGCCGGACAACTTCCAACTCAGAGCTTTAAAATTGTTGACGGTCAATCTTCATCCCAATCGTCCATAATTCCAGTCACTACTAGTCGCGGATATCAATTCGTAGCGTATCAGGATGAAGCGGCAGCGGACGGGCCAACTGTACCGCCCGTGCCTGCAGAAAAGCCTGCCCAAGGACCTGCGGAAGGACCTGCGGAAGGACCAACAGTGGCAGAGCCAGCTACGGATGATGAAAACGCAGATTCAGTTGAAGATGCGCCGGAGCCGACCGTAACGGAACTTCAAAGTAGTTTTGAATTAGAAACCGGTATCGACAATATGGACACTGCCGACGCCGATAATGAATATGAACTCAGCGCCGAAACTCTGTTGGGCATGATCGTCGAAGCCGCAGACAATACCGGAGTCGAAGGTGTTAGTGCAGTCAACGTTGAGTTGTCATACTGGGCCGGCAGTCAGTGGAATAGAGCCAGCGAAGAAGAAGAACAATTACAGGACTACAGTCGTTGGAATGTATTACTTACGGGAATATCTCAAGCCGACACGGATAAGATTAAAGCGAAACTGCTAGAGAATGACGGCGTCACTTTCTTCCACCAAACGCAAAAATTCGGTGCTCAAATTGCTGGTGATATGCAAGGCCTAGCTCTGACGGCCATGCTATTTAGTTTTGCGGGAATCATTACCTATATTTGGTTGCGTTTCCAACATCTAACCTACGGTATCGCAGCTGTTGTCGCTTTATTGCACGATGTTCTGGTAACCTTGGCTGCCATGGCAGTGAGTGTCTATGTAGCTGACCATCTAGGATTTCTGTTGATCGAGGACTTTAAGATCAGCTTGCCGGTCGTGGCAGCGTTTTTGACGATCATTGGATATTCGCTAAATGATACGATCGTGGTCTTTGACCGGATTCGAGAAGTTCGCGGTAAGAGTCATGATTTGACTGAGTTGATGTTGAATAAGAGTATCAATCAAACTTTAAATCGAACGTTACTAACTTCTTTGACCACATTGATTGTGGTGATTATCCTGTACGTAGTCGGTGGTTCAGGCATCCATGGTTTTGCCTTCGCACTGGTTATCGGTGTGGCTGCCGGAACATACAGTTCGATCTTCATTGCCGCCCCGACATTACTATTTTTGCACCGCTTAACGTGGAAGAAGAGCTAATGACAACTAAGTGTGAGCACTCGCTTAATTAGCTTTTTTGCTCGGATTTAGTTGTAGCTTGTAGTTGTCGTCATGCGGCACTATGGGAGCGGGTGGGATCGGTTTTCTTAGGTTGTTGTCCAACTGGGATTGTTGATCGGATGTCGGTGAGACGTCAAACCGCTCAAACTGTCCTGCCTTAGGTTTGGCGGGGATGTTTATTTCAGTACCGAGTGGCAACAGATGTGGACTGCGAATTAACTGGCGGTTCTGTACATAAATCCAATCCGCAAAATGGGCGGCACCGAGATAGTGTTGTGCAATCGAAGCAAGAGTGTCTCCATTGCGAATTTTATGTTGTGTGATGATGCGTGGTGCGTTGTTGGGATTGGGTAGGCTAGCTACTTGAGTAGACGCATTGATCAACGGAATGTCTGACCTAGGAAAGCTGTTGCCCATTTGTGGAATTGGCGCTGGCATGAGGACAACGTCCGGTGGCAAAATTTTCTTTTGTACCTGCAGCGTAGAGCCTGTTTCAGCATATAGCGAGTCAGCAGCCGGTGAATCGAGTAATCCTGCGGGCAATGGAAGCGGATGTTCTGTCACCGTGTTAGTGGTGAGTGCGTTAAGGTTAGGAGGTATGGACAGTTCCTGAGAGTTCGAATCACCGTCCATGGTGTGCCGCTGAAAAGGCATTGCTGCCAAGCTTCCCGCGATCAGGATGCCCATACCCACAAACCAATGTTTGTGGTTTAGCATCTTTTGTACCTATGTTTTGTTTGTTAGATAAAACAGTCCGCCGAAAATGTATCCTTGCCTTTGCCGAAATAGTCCGAAAACAGACTGATTTGACAAAGGGTTTTCAGCACTATCAAGTTCGACATAATTGAGCACAAAAACTTAGGGACTTACCCGCTGCAACAGAGAATGAGCAGCGTTGGCGAGTGATTACAGCAATCATACTGATTATTCGGCGGTTCTACTGCGATTCTTCCACACGAACCGATCTTGGTTTTCGAGCCGATTACGAATAAAGTCGGCGATAAGGTCGCTCGGATTCGGCTTGAGATTAGATACGGTGAGTATCCCAGAGCCTTGGTTAGCTGTATTGAGGCCATACTCGAAGAGCGTCCCATTTTCGAGCTTGTCTTTTTCATCTTCAAATTCTTCTTGATGGAATCTCGCTAGTTGATTGTAAATACGTTTACTACCGCTGTAATATTTGGTGTCTAATTTTCCGGCGAGTATCAGGATACTCAATGTTCGCTGGATGACAATATGGTTGAGTGCTTGCTGAGCAGTGAATCCTTTATGGGAAGAAACGGGGGTCAACAAGATTAGAGATTTTACATCTTGGCCGTTTTTGATTATTACATTGGACTGTTGGCTCCAATCGTAAACTGCCCAGTTGAGTGCGACGATGGCCGATACGTCTGAACCGATTACGCAAAGTTTCTCTATATTGAGCTCGCCCTTGTTGTTTTTCCCCATCAAGAATCTCTTACAGGCTTCGATATCTTTTCCAACCGTTGCAAAATCAGCTTTGGTGAATTTTTCAGGATTGATCGTAATATTGCTGTTGGGATCCCTTGGGTTACGCCGCTTGTTAGATTTACCGTGTCCACGTAAATCCGGAACGATCACGGCGTGTCCCATAAATTTCTGGATATCGGCAGCAAGTTTATAATAGATTGCTCCGGTGGATGTTTTATTGATCATACTGTGCAGCATGATGATCGGAACTGCATCTTTGCCTTTAGTACCTGGAAAGTATTTAGCAGATAACAGCACACCATCGGTTGTTTCAAGCGCGAGATTCTCTATGGGGGGAAGCGCTTTTTCGGGTTTTTTCTCGTTTTGCGCGTTTGTCGAGGAAGTACACAATATTCCAATGAATAATGCAATTGAGAGACGTATCGGAGAATAGTGCTTTGTCATTGCTTGAACCCTTGAAAACCTTTGATGCGTTAGAAACTTTCTATGTTTGATAGTTGTGGAGGAATCACTTAAGCATTGTTAATGCTATGCGAAAATTCTCTCTGCGATACTAATTGTCTTTATGGAGAAGAACTTACTTGGTTTAACGGATTTCCGCTAGGTCGTTACGGGAGGACATTCTTCACATGCAATAATAGGACAATCCTAGCACTAGGTCAAACTAAACCAATTGACTGCCTTTGCTCGCAGATGCTCCAACATATCTAGGCTAAAACGTATGCGGTGGGAATGCTTTATGAATCCTATGAGGCGACAGTGATCAATAAAATGGGTACAAAGTCGCTTACGGTTCGTTTTAATTGGTAGTGCGATTAATGCTATAAAACGGTAGTGTTTGGTTGATTTTTTTAGGTTTAGAGAAAATAATAGATGGACAGGCAGAAAACAACGCCGATTTCATAAATGGGCGATGATACATCGTGAACGGCCTTTCGTAAGGAGTGTAGACGTGTCAAGACAATCCAAGCTTTCCCAATGGTGGCAGAAACAAACAGGAGATGAGGAAACTCCGTTTGATTCCGATTCATCTGCCTTTATTACTAGCGTCTTGATTCACGTTGTCATTCTAATTGGTTTGGGACTGTGGCCATTTATCATTGCTTCGGACGATGATGAAATAATACTGACCACGACGTCGGTTGACATAAGTGAGGTGACCGAAGCGGAACCCCCTGAACAGATACACTTTAGTGAGCAGCAGATGGCTGAAGTGGGTGCGAATAGTGACCTGGGAACTCAGATGGCACTGTCGCAAGCCGCTGTTATATCCGATGTCTCAGAAATTCCTAATCCAGCGGATCCATCGGACATCGAAGTTGCTGAGATATTATTGAACAATCAAGTTGTACAGGCAACGGGTTTACAGTTTTCCGAGCACTTAACGGTCAGAGGTGCAGTCGGTGAAGGCACAACCGGTGCCAGTGGCGCTGTGGATCGTATCACTCACGAAATTCTACAATCGTTAGAAGAACGCCGCACATTGGTTATTTGGTTGTTTGATCAATCAGGCAGCCTTGCTCGCCAACGTGAACAAATTAATGACCGCTTTGATAATATCTATACGGAACTAGGCATCCTAGAAGCGGCAGAGAACGAAGCATTCGCCACTCATTCATCAAAACCATTATTGACTCAAGTCATGGCGTTCGGCAAAAGCGTGTCAACCATGATGAAAGAACCATCGGATGATCTTGATGAAATCAAATCCGCCGTTCGTGCAATTACCCAAGATGATTCGGGCATTGAACTCACGTTTGAGGCAATTTTCAAAGCGGTTAATGGCCACAGTAAATATCGAGAAGTAGATGCGAATGGCGAACCCAAACGCAACGTTATGGTAGTCGTTGTGTCCGACGAAGCTGGCGAGGATCAACAGCATGTTGATAAGACTGTAAGGTTATGTCAAAAATTCGCTGTTCCAATTTATGTAATTGGCATCCCTGCCCCATTTGGACGCCAAGAGACGATGGTGAAATGGGTTGACCCAGATCCGACATTCGACCAAACTCCCCAATGGGGTCGAGTGAATCAGGGGCCGGAGTCGGCGATGCCGGAGCGAATCAAGCTGCATTTTGCTGGAGAACGCGAAGATAAGGATCCAATTGATTCTGGTTTTGGTCCATGGGCACTTACTCGTTTGTGTTATGAAACAGGTGGCATCTATTTTGCGGTACACCCTAATCGAAATGTAAACCGTGCGGTCAGCAAGCGAGAAGTGGCTAACTTTTCCGCACACCTAGAGCACTTTTTTGACCCGTCGATTATGCGAGATTATCGACCTGATTATGTGTCGTATCAAGAATACGGTCGACGTATCCAAGCTAGCAAAATGCGTAGTTCGCTAATCGAAGCGGCTCAGTCCTCATGGAGCACACCCATGAAAGATCCGCGTTTGAGGTTTGTTAAACGCGATGAAGCTTCGTTTGCCAACGAATTGTCTGAATCTCAGAAAATGGCAGCCCAACTTGAACCGCAAATCGATGGCATTTATCAAATCCTGCAAATTGGTATCTCCGACCGCGGCGCCGAAAGCTCATTGCGCTGGCAAGCCGCCTATGATTTAGCATTGGGACGGGTGTTAGCCACCAAAGTTCGTACCGAAGCATACAATGCAATGCTCGCTGCATTGAAGCGAGGTATAAAGGTGAGCGCGGAAAATAACAACACTTGGACCTTGGTTCCAGCGAACGAAATTAGTGTTGGTGGTCAATACGCTAAGGCCGCGGAAAAAGCAACGGAGTTACTGACTCGAGTTACTCAAGAGCATGAAGGTACGCCTTGGGCTTTGCTGGCGGAGCGTGAACTGGCAAACCCCATTGGATGGCGGTGGCAGGATTCGTTTACGGACTTAACGCCTCGTCGACCGGGCAATGGGGGCAATGGGAACAATAACGCCGCGGCAGTGAACGATGCTGCTCGGATGATCAAAAAACCACCTCCAAAACGTCGCCCACCTAAACTCTAAAAACTGTCGGCGCCCATTACGTAGTCTTGGCGGCGGCTTTCCCGCTCGAATAATAATATGCCGCACTGCCGGCAATGAATGCTATTGCTTTGGATACTCGTTTCTGAGTATCTTGTGGGCGTTGATGTTGGTGAAATTCCGAGCTTTCTGGCTATGGTAAAGAACATTGGGCAGACATCCTTGGTATCACCGACTATTCTTTGCAGCTACAGCGATAGCAATGGCAACGGTCCTCACGATCGCCGCTAACTTGCAACCCGCAGCTGCAGGTATGGGAACGCATCAACAACTTGGTTTAGCCCCTTGTTTTTTTCCGGAAAATCTGGGCTTTCCCTGTCCTGCTTGCGGGATGACAACCTCGTGGTCGTATTTGATGAACGGCGAAGTTGTTGATTCTGCTCGAGTTAATTTTGGTGGGTTTTTACTCGCCTTGGCCTGCATCATTTCGGTGCCTTGGTTGCTGTTGACTGCAATACAGGGCAAGTGGGTGTTAGTCAGGTTAAATGAAAATTGGTTACTTGTTTGTTTAGTTAGTTGGCTGACACTCACGGTATTAGATTGGGTTGTACGGCGGCTTATTTTTTAGCGAAGAATGGAATGAAAATGTCACGGATTCGACAAATTGGTGTTTTATTACTTGTAGCGTGTACTCTCAGCAGTTTTACTGGCTGCCGAACGCTGTTTTCAAATGCGTTGTATGTGATTAAGGGTGACAAAGTTGATGCGTTATACGCTGGATTAGAGGGAAAGCGAGTTGCAGTGATTTGTAATTCCGCCTCACCAGCGAGCGGTCCGAACTCCCCCGCTGGGTTAGTTGGCCAACAAACGGCGAAGCTATTGGAACAACGAGTTACCGATATTGAAATTGTGCCGATGGAAGAAGTGGCAAACTGGATCGACCGTAATAACTGGAACGAGCTCGATTATGTTGAAGTCGGACGTGGTGTGAACGCAGATGTCGTGGTGTTCTTGGATATTGAATCCTACAGTTTGCGTGACGGACCGACACTTTATAAAGGCCGAGCGGCAGTTACCACTTCGGTTTATGACATCGTCGATGACGGGAAAGTAGCCTATCAGGGAAATACCTATGATTTCACATTCCCTCAAAATGGCGCTAAACATTCAACGGAAACCAGTGAAGCAGCATTCCAGCGTGCGTACACTCGAGCGTTGAGTCATCACTTGGCAAAAGATTTCTTTTCGTATGACAAGAAAGAAAATTTTGCTCAGGATGCTACGCTGATCCGGTAACCGTTGATGTCTTGTTATCGTTGCCTTATTCAGCTTGATCAACTTGTTTCCAGACAAAGGATTCAATCGCCGTTGCATTCCCGTTTTGGTTGTTGACCTCGATAATCGCTCCGCAAATACGGATGTCTTCAGTGGCCACTTGAAACTGTGTCGGTCGAAACGTAGTCACGGCTTCCGTCACCGCCGCAACTTTTCTTCCTAGGATGCTGTCATAAGGTCCGGTCATACCGACGTCGCATTGAAAGGCGGTTCCCTTTGGGAGAATACAAGCGTCTGCTGTGGGGACGTGGGTGTGCGTGCCAAGGACGGCTGTTACTCGTCCATCAAGGTAACGCCCCAGCAATTGTTTATCGCTGGTAGCCTCCGCGTGAAAGTCAACCAAAATCACCCGTACGTTTGCTGGGACCCTTTTGAGAACTTCATCCACGGCCGTGAATGGACAATCGACGGGTTTCATAAAGGTGCGTCCCATCAAACTAATGATGGCGACTTGTTCGCCAATGTTTTCGCCAATAAGTGCCAGCGATCGCCCAGGCGCGGCGTCTGGGTAATTGGCTGG
>JAYZBF010000158.1:0-17269 GCA_036338835.1 Planctomycetota bacterium | reverse complement strand
ATTCACAAATACGATTATAGTCAATTGTCGGTTTTAGTGGTCGCCGTTGCACCAATCAACTAGGACTGGCTTTAATACCAGAAGTCTACATGATTTCTGTTTAGTATCCCACCCAATCACCGCCCCACCGTTCTGATTAGTCATGGTTCCACCCCACCCCCATTCTCCAATCGGCTTTACTCGACGTGAAGCGATGCAAATTGGATATTCAGGGTTGCTGGGTTTAGGACTGCCTTCGCTGCTCAAAAATCGATTGCTAGCCCAGTCTGGAACTAGTCCCAAGTCGATCATCATCGTCTTTCTCACTGGTGCTCCCAGTCACCATGATACATTCGATATGAAGCCAGAGGCGCCCGCGGAAATCCGAGGCGAATTCAAGCCAACGGCTACGTCAACCCCAGGCCTTCACGTCTGTGAACATCTACCTAAATTGGCTGCCATTGCTGACAAATACGCAGTGGTTCGATCGCTATCCCACAAGGACAACAACCATTTGATGTCCACACATTACGTCCTTACCGGCGAGTGGCAACCGGGAGGCTTTTTCGACAAAGTCGCCTCTCGCACGGACTGGCCAAACTACGCAGGCGGCCTAGCGTACATGCGCCCGCGCAATGACGGCATCCCCAGTGGCGTAAACCTACCTACATTTCTACAAAGCAGTACCTTAACGTGGCCAGGTCAACATGCCGGTGTGTTAGGGCCTACCTACGATCCTTGGCAAATCACCAAGGACCCTAACAAGGCTGATTTTGAAGTAGCCAACCTTTCTCTCGCTTCGGGTGTGGATTTACAACGCCTCGAAAGTCGGCACACACTCGTTTCTCAACTCAACAAACAGCAAGTCCGTTTAAGTTCAACACAAGTCGCGCAGCGAATGACCAGCGAACAAGATTTGGCTTATTCCATATTGAGTTCTCGCAAATTGGCTCGAGCATTTGAGTTGAAACACGAAAAGGATTCGTTACGAGATCAATATGGCCGGCACACCTATGGACAATCACTTTTGCTCGCGCGGAGGCTCGTAGAAGTCGGCGTTCCAATTGTGCAAGTCAACATGGGGTCAGTTCAAACTTGGGATAATCACAGCAACATATTCAAAACTCTCAAAGATCGACTGCTGCCACCCACCGATCAAGGAGTCGCTGCTCTGATCACCGACCTTGATCAACGCGGTATACTCGACGACACCTTAGTCATGATGCTAGGCGAGTTTGGCAGAACGCCAAAAATCAACAACAAAGCCGGACGCGACCATTGGGGACCTTGCTTCTACGCCCTCTTTGCGGGTGCTGGTGTTCAAGGGGGTCAAGTCATCGGCAAAACGGACAAACATGCAACTTACCCCAGCACCCATCCTTATTCTCCGGAAGACATTGGAGCCACAGTTTACAGTCTACTGGGAATCGCACCGGATACCGTTGTGCATGATCGATTCAATCGCCCGCTGCGACTTAACCAGGGGGAAGTCATCGCCCCGCTTTTCACAGGTCGTGACGTTTAAGAGAGTCATTGGCCAAGCTATTGAAATAACACGACACAGCCATAACTCTCTATAATGGCTTTTATGAAAAACACTATCAAAATTTCGAACGTCGTGACCTTTACAGTATGTTTAATTTTTGCGGCATTTGGATCAAGCCCAATCACCCATGCTGCGTTACGCGCAGGCGCTGCCAAAGTCGACATTACCCATCCGGATTCAAAGCAAGTGTCGAGTCCGCTTTATTCACGGGCACTTGTGATTAAAAATGAGACCACAACGATCGTTCTCGTTTCAATGGATGTTGTTGCAATTGGGGGAATCGGTTACATCAAGGATGAGTTTTTGCCCAACGTACGACGCAGAGTCAAGGAATCACTCGGGATCGATGGCACAAGTATTCTAATTAATGCCAGCCACTGTCACGGCGTACCATCGCCGGATAGCGAGTCATTGACTGTCCAATCTATTGAAACAGCATATCAAAATCTAGAAGAAGTCACCGTTGGGGTAGGTTCGGGCTCAGAAGATCGCATCATGGAGAATCGACGCATGTTTCTCAAAAATGGGCGCGAAATCGACGTGCGGCATGCCTATTCGTTGCCCCCTAACAAAGAAATTGCTGGGACCGGTCCCATCGATCCAACAATTGGGATTTTGCTGCTTAGAAAACTCAATGGTGAAACACTTGCCGCCGTCTACAACTTTGCTTGTCATCCCATTCAAGGAGTTCCCAACGGTGAAAACACCGCAGATATCACAGGCTTTTCATCGCAAGTTATTGAGGATAATCTAAGTGCAGGCACGGTTGCCCTTTTCTTTCAAGGTTGTGGCGGTGATATCAATCCAATTGCCTACAAAGACATCGACCATCCACGAGACGCAGAACCGCTGGGCAATTTACTTGGTCTGAGCACACTAAAGGGTATACGAAAAATAGAGACGGCCGACACCAGCAAGTTCAAATTAATCCACGAGACGATCGAACTGCCCCGAGCAAACCTAGCGCCAAAGATCATTGAACTACAGCAAACACAACAAGTGCTAGTCAAATCCCTCGTCGGAACCACTCTTAACTTACGGCAATTTATGCAGCTCACGGCGAAGCACAACCTTGATCCTGATTTCCCTTCTTACCATGCCAGTCGTTACCTACACGACGAAAGCTTGGGGCACTCCGACTTGAAAAACATGGACGCAACAAACCGTAGAAACATGAATGCCTATTTGCGTAACGTCTACACGATGGAGGAACTCACTCGACTCGCAGCAAACCTACGACTCCTCATCATGCACCAGCAACAGAATCTAGATGCAGACAAACGCACAATCACCGTCGAGACAATCGGCCTCAAGATTGGAGAATTTGAAATGGTCACCTTTCCTGGTGAACTCACCGTACGCATCGGTCTCGGCATTAAAGAGCGATCCAAACACCCGCACACGTATGTGGCCGGATACACCAACGGCTACATCTATTACGCTCCGACCGCCGAGCAGTTACTCAATGTGGGTGGCGCTCAAGAAGACAGCGATTGCATCCTCGATCCTGCATGGCAGGCAATTTTCGAAAAGCAAGTGACATCGCTACTTCAAAGATTGAGGTGACTCCGGATATTTTCTAGATGGTAAATCGTGGCCCTAGTTATTTACTCTTCTTCATTTCCGCTAATAACTTATCAACCGCTTCGTCCATGCGTTCTCCGCGGACATTTTTGTAACGAATGACACCCTTGTGATCCAATACATAAATCGTAGGCCATCCTCGGACATTCCACGCGCTGGAAATTGGGCCACCAGTACCGCCGCCGTTCCAGAACGATCGCCAAGTAATCCCCTGCTTTTTCATGACTTTCTTCAACGCTTCTCGATCACGATCACTATTAATTCCAAGTAACGCAAATGGTTGACCTTCAAGACGCTTTACGAGCGACCGCTCGTGCGGGTACATAGCCCGACAAGGAGGTCACCAATCGCCCCAAAAATCCAACACCACGACTTTTCCCCGATAATCGCTCAATTTGAACTTCACGCCGTCGATGTCTTCGGCTTCAATTTCCGGTGCAACCTTGCCAATACTAAGTGCTTTCGCGGGAACTACAGCGGTGCAAGCTGATGTTTGCAAGAACACCACAGAGCTCAAAATCGCAAACAGTACCAACGTCTTATGTTTAATTCGCATCTCAATATGCCTCAATGATTTAAATGGTGCGTAGGAATGTGACTAGTCGGTTTCTACTTGGATTCCTTGAGTTCTTTCAGCAACGCATCAACCGCTTCGTCCATGCGTTCTCCGCGTACGTTTTTATAGCGCACAACGCCGGTGTGGTCCAATACATAAATTGTTGGCCAACTGTGAACGTCCCACTTAGTAGAAATCGGCCCACTAGTGCTGCCACCGTTCCAAAACGATCGCCAGGTAATATTTTCCTTCTCCATGACCTTCTTCAAGACTTCCCGATCCCGATCACTATTAATTCCGAGTAACGCGAATGGTTGACCTTCAAGACGCTTTACGAGCGACCGCTCGTGCGGGTACATAGCCCGGCAGGGCGGTCACCAATCTCCCCAGAAATCCAACACCACGACTTTTCCGCGGTAGTCACTTAGCTTGAATTTTACGCCGTCAATATCTTCGGCTTCAATTTCCGGTGCAACCTTGCCAATGCCAAGATTTTTCACAGCAAACAATGCCCCCGCCGCTCGGTCACCTAGATTACCCCGCAGATAGCTAACATCGGCATAGTCGTCGACCACTTGCTGGTATAGCTTTTCAGCTTTGGCTTGATTCCCAGGCGTACGATCAGCGGTTTTTTGCATTTGATAAGCTAACGAGAAGCAAGCAATCCCTCTGGCATTACGGTGGGGACTACGATCGATGACTACCTGCAAAAAAGTTTGCACATCCACTGTAATTGTGCGTTGTAACCCTTGGCACAGCAAAGCTAATCGTTCATCTTTCACGTGATTTTCGGCCAAGAGTTTGAGTGCCGGTCCCGTATCACGACTACCACTTCGATTTCCCATCTGTACGATCCATACCAATGAATCGACGGCAGCCTTGCTATCAGGATAATCCGTTGCGACTTTCAAAAAACGTGGAGAATAATCGAGCCCCATCGTCGTCATGCGTTTACGAATTTTAACCTGTTCAGTCTTGTCCTCTGTTTCTCGAAAAGCTTTGGACAACTGTAGTTGTTCAGCTCGGAACTCCGCAACCATTTCACTGTATTGTGCTTCTGGTGTTTTGTCCGTATCCCTTGCCTGACCAAACACATCCGTAATCGTCAACGTTACCAAAATCAATAGAACTGAACATATATACTTTACTCGCATTGTGTATCACCTTTTTTTCAATGACGGAAATAGCGAAAGCCACTATCCATTGTTTACAGACAATATTATATCCACCCGAATATTCAAACAGCAAGTTTTTAGATATAAAAAAAATTTTTATTGAGACATCCTAACCTGTTTTGCTGACTATTTGCGATTTCCATACTTTAATAGCATCCTCCCATAAGCAGGCATGGTCGTGAGTGCTTCCGTTAATAGGGTATGCGCGTTCATCGCTTGGCGACTTAAACCACTCGACCCTAATGGACTTTCTTCGTTAACATCACTTAACACATCATAAAACCGACCATCACGATACAGTTTATACCGCTGAGTTCGCACGAACGCGAGCGACATTCCCTTTTCAGGTCTGGGATGATAGAAGATGTGAATCCATTTTCTGGGCTCACCTGTTTTTCCGCATAACTGCCACAGAAAAGACTGACCATCGATATCTGGGGGGGCAGTTACACCAACAGCCTCGAGCGTTGTTGGTAAGAAGTCCGAGAAATCAATCAAATTTGAATTAATCTGACCAGCGTCTACAGTTCCGGGTTGATAGGCAACGAATGGAACGCGTGTTCCCGCGTCGGTCATTTTCCCTTTCCCTCCCCGAATCTCCTTGCCGTTAAGACGAGATCGAATCGTTACATGGGTACCGTTGTC
The DNA here is from genome assembly GCA_036338835.1 of Planctomycetota bacterium. Taxonomy (GTDB): domain Bacteria; phylum Planctomycetota; class Planctomycetia; order Pirellulales; family Pirellulaceae; genus UBA721. Next base: position 11,784 of record JAYZBF010000158.1, on the reverse strand, counting down.
ACCTACAAATAGAATTAGTGTATTCTCGGCGATACCAACTTCGCGAGTCTTGTCTACAATTCGCCCAACAAGCATATCCATATACGTCGTCATATCTTCGAAATTCTTTTGCTTATCTTTGGACATGCGATCTGCGCTGTTGGGCGTAGGCACAAAGGGACTGTGCGTAAGAATCATCGGGTAATACACAAAGAACGGTTTGCTGTGATTGTCCTCGATGAAATTGGTAATATGTTTAGTCACAATATCGGGGCCATACTCAGTAGCACCGAACTGCTTATTCTCGCCATCTACATACAACAGCGGATTCCAAAAGCGCCCGCCAAGTTTGTCAACCTGCCACAGGCACATCGAGTCGAACCCTGCGTCCTCAGGCATCGTGCCTTTGCCACGGAACCGTTCTGCATAATGTTCAGCGCCGTACAGTTGCCATTTTCCAGCAATGCACGTGCGATAACCGTTCTCCTGAAAATACTGTCCGATGGTTTTCTGATCCTGCCGCAGGACTGAAAATGCTGCGTAATTACGTACGTTTGATAAGCCAGTCATTAGTTTTACTCGACTCGGCGTACATAACGGCTGCGAATAGCAATGCGTAAAGGACATTCCTTCCGCTACCAGCTGATCTAACCGAGGCGTACTGTATTGATTACTTCCAGCAAAGCCAAAACACTCATAACCGATGTCATCGGCCATAATCAAAATAATGTTGGTTTTTGGCGCGGCCATCAGCGGCAGTGCACTGAAACACAACATCAACAGCAGGCATGTGGCGACCGATTTTTCTTGCGTTTTCATCTTTCCTTTTCATCCTTTTATCGAAATAATCAACAACATCCATTTAGCACTACTAGTGACTCAGGAAACGCGGCATGCCCCATCACAAAACGCTCACCATTGTAACTCTTGTTTTAGTCGTCTATTCGCTCAGTCCGCATAGCTGTGTCTTTGCTGAGGCCGAACAAGAACAGCTACAAGCAAGCCAATTGAAGTGGGAGCAATTGAGAGCTTCCTGCGCAGGTAATTATTCATACACGGTTACCACGCTCAGTTTTACGGGGTATCGAACAACTACCACAATAACAATACGTGATAACAAAGTCCATCAACGTAAGTATGAAGCGTTTGCAGGCGCCCCTCGAGTGCAACTTCCCTTAAAACCCGGCGCGAAGCCCCCAGTTGTCAAACCGCTAAAGAGTTGGACGGAAACCGGTGCTAAACTTGGAACACACAAAGAAGGTGCCAAACCTCAAACACTTGATATCTTATATGAATTAGCCACCAAAATCGTCAAACGTGACCTCGCGCCCCACGAGAAGCGATACATTCGATTCTTCAAAAATGGATTGCTTAAGTCATGCTTCACAATTGACACTCGTATTGCAGATGACGCACCGATCAACGGAGTAAACATCAACTCGATCACGCTAAGCAGCAAATGACGATATAAAGCCACAGTCAATGATCGTCTGAGTTACGGGGGAGGGTAACTTGTGTGGCACCACCTAGGTACAGAAACAAGTCGCGAATCTGATCGTCGGAAAACACTTGCAACATGCCGTCCGGCATCATCGATCGTTTTTGCGTAGCCATTTCATCAATATCGCTCATCGCTAATTGAACAGCGGACTGCTGCGTGCGTATCACCACGGCACGATCGTCTTGATAGGTGATGTACCCGCTGAGTAAACGTCCTTGCGTCGTAATAATAGTCGTCAGTCGATAGGCTGGGTCGATTACAGCACTTGGGTCCGTCAGGTTATTGATCAAATAATCGACATTCTTGCGTCCCGAACCGGTCAAGTCCGGGCCGACGCGCCCTCCCTCGCTGAATAAAGTGTGACAGCGAACGCACGTACGCTCGAAAATCAACCGGCCCTGCTCGGCATTGCCTTCCGCAATAAATTCGCTCGTGAGCAGTCCCTTGAGACGCAAAATTTCTGCCGCGCGTTTTGATACTCCACTCTCAACAGGCCAAATTTCCGTAATCCGATCGGTTACGTCAGATAAATCAAAAGAACGTAACTGTTGCAGCGCGAAGGATGAGATATCCGCTTTATCAATAACATCCGCTTCAATAGCGGTCAGCATTTGTTGTACGAATTCCTGTCGTGTCACCAACACATCGATTGCCGCTTGTTTAACTGCGTCAGAATACTCGGCGTACCTCTGCAGCAAAACACTTGGAGTCATTTCGTTATTTCGGTTAATCAACGCCTTCAACGCCGCATGACGTAAACCTTCCGAATCGCCCCTGGCATTTCCAGTTCGAACCAGCGAGTGCAGCAATTCGACCGAAACCGCATCAGGCACCTGCAATAATGATTCCAGTGCGTATGCTCGCTTTTCAATGGGCAACGTGTCATTGTCGACCACCGCCCGCAACGCTTCGATAGATTGTTCATCGCCAAATAAAGTCGATAACGAAGCGACCAAGAGTCGCGAGTTTTGGGTTCCGTCGCGCGCCACTTGTGCCATCACTGTTTTCCACGCTTGGGGCATGGGTTGAGCTCCATGCTTAGTCATGGATGACAACAACCCACGCAACATGTGCTTTCTAATCGTCCCGTTAGGTGCGCTAAGGATCGTATCAACCACGTCATCGAGTTGGGGGTGTGCCGCATCTGCTGCCCGTCGTACGACATATTGCGACAACAAGGGACTTTCCGAGGTGATGGCGTATTTGAGGAACGCCGCGCGATTCAATTCAATCATTGGCTCCAAAGCGTACCAAATCATCAACGTCAAAAATCGATCGTCGATATAGTCATTCTGAGATAGCAAGCCAGACAAAATAGGTACTCGATCCGCCAAGGCAAACCGTTGAACAGCGCTTGCTAGGGCTAGTCGCACTGTTGACGATGACTCACTTTGTGCAAGCTTCGCCAATTCGGCGCGGGCGCCTGAAAGCGTTGGTCCCATTTCCGCCAGCAATCGAACGGCCCAACGTCTCACATGCTCGTCCTCTGAAGATAATTGTCGAACTAATTCCTGTTCACTGAGTCCGCCAATAAGTTTGAGTGTCCACATAGCACGTAGTCGTTGAACTGTCGAACTGGAAAATTTGAACTGTTTGCTTAACAATCCCTGAACATCACGCATGTCCTGTCCATCGACGTAACGCTCATGTAAGATCCGTCGAGCGTGCCGCACTAACCATTCATTGGTTTCACTATGTAATCCACCTAATTCTAGATTGGTCATCTTATGTAAATTGCCTTGGAATGCCTGAGGGGTACCATAGGAAATTCGGTAGATGCGACCACTTGACCGATGACTGCCATCGCTATCGTGGCATTCGCCAAAGTCATGCCAATCCGATACAAACACAGCGCCAGCGGGACCGTATTTAATTGAGAGCCCACGGAACCAAGGATCATTGCCAAACAAGAAATCGTCCGCATGTTCCGCTACGTACGACGAATCGTGTGGCACCAGTACGTCGCTATTGACTCGGTTGCCGTGTAAATTATTAGTGAACAATGCGCCGTGATACTTCGCTGGCCAATTATCGCCCAAATATATCATCGCTCCGCAATGCGCATGTCCGCCGCCCGCAACGCTGTGTAATTCCGTAGATTCACGTGAACTTGTCCAAGCCCCGCCTCCCCAATGCAGGTGGTTCGCATTGGATTGGATGCGTTCATAGACGTATTGATAATCGCCTTCGGTCGCTCGCCGTTGACAATACATTCCAGGCACAATGTGCCATAAATGTCCGATAACGGTATTGGTCGTGAAAAGATCACCGTATTGATTAAAATCCGCCCCCCAAGGATTGACCATCCCATCTGCTATTACTTCAAAATCGTGGGTTATGGGATCCATCCGCCACAGTCCACGTGAAATAACTGTTCGCTGCTTTTCGTCGCTCTGAGGTTTACCAATTTTGGATTTTTGCGACAATCCAATTGCACCGTAAAGCCAACCGTCTGGCCCCCAATGAAAATTATTGAGTACGTTATTGGACGAAATCTGAAATCCATCTAATACAGCAACTGGCGGTCCATCGGGAACGTCGTCTCCGTCCTTGTCCGCAATGAAAGTCAACTCTGGAGTGTTGCCGACCCACACGCCACCATACCCGACCGCTATTGCCGACAAGTATCGCCCTTTATCCCAAAACACCTTACGCGTATCAAAGGTTCCGTCGTTGTCGGTATCTTCAAAGATCAATATACGATCAGATTGATTATCTTTATCCCAAACGGGGTGGGCGTAGTTTTCAACGACCAACAAGCGACCGCGGTCATCGAAATCAAATGCAATCGGACGTCGCAAGTCAGGTTCACCAGCGAATAAGGTGACGTTGAATCCTGCAGGTACGGTGATTTTCTCGAGCGACTGCTGAGGCGTCAGTGATATATCTGCTGGGTTCTGAGTATTGGTTACTCCGGCAGGCAATTCATCGGCCACACAAAAACACGTCATTAATCCATACGCGACACCCAACACAAGCAGACATTGGTAGATTTTTGTTTGATTATATTTCATGAGCGTATTCTAACATTAATGCATAGCTGGGGACACTTCCTCGTTAATTTGTCACCCAAACACCTATTTAGCGAAATCTCTTTGTATGCATTATCGATAATTAGTGGAGCTAAGTTAAGCCGTACTAGAACAACACGCGGCGTCTGCAGCTATAATTGATTCTTTACCTACTTAACAACGACTACTAAGCATGAACGACGCAAGTCACAATTCACCGTTAACCATTGACATCGACTTAGATGCAGATGGCATTCACTTTGGCAACCTCAAGGTACCACAATCCACGAATAGCGCGGGCTGGGCTCAATACTACATCCCCATTGTGGTTATCAAAAACGGTGACGGTCCAACCGCCTTCCTTTCCGGTGGAAACCATGGAGATGAATACGAGGGCCAAGTCACGCTAATAAATCTCGCGCGAACCATTAATTTAGAAAAGGTGAACGGCCGCATTATCTTGATCCCCATGCTCAATAAACCTGCCGCGATGGCTGGTACTCGTTTATCGCCAATCGATGGTAGAAACATGAACCGAGCCTTCCCAGGATCTGCCACCGACGATATCACTGGACAAATCGCGCACTTTGTTGCCCACAACATTATCCCATTGGCAGATCTGGTTGTTGACATTCACTCTGGCGGAAGCTCAATGCACTTCCTCCCTTCGGTCAATATGCACGAACTCGACGATGAACAGCAAATGCAATCCATGCTAGAAGCGGGCAAAGCGGCCGGCGCACCCTATGTATTTCTTTACGCGGACGTTGCTGGCAGTGGGCTGCTACCCTCCTACGCGGAAGGACAAGGGAAAATTACTCTGGGGACAGAGATGGGAAGCAAATCGCAGTTCGGCAAAGAAACCCTCGCCACGACCCGCGACTGCATTCACAATCTACTTGTCTGGGTTGGCATTTTAGACGAGCCGAGCATCACTCTTTCCGACAAACCACCGGTGATTGTCAAAGGGACTGATACTCGCGACTATGTCATGGCACCGTGCAGCGGTATCCTCGAACCCTTTGTTGAATTAGGAGATACGGTGACTGCGGGTGAGGTGATCGCACAAATTCATAACCCCGAAGATATCTCTGCGTCAGCCACCCAAGTCCGCGCGGAGACAGACGGCATGATCATGTGTCGACGCAGCAATCCATTGACCAGCCAAGGCGAAGTTGTCGTAACACTAGTCCGCGAAGTTTAAGAATAGGAAACACTTCCAATTTTCCACAATTTATAATCCAATTTGGTATAATCCAAGTAACCTAAAATCCACCTACCATTAAAGGACGATGACATGTGCATTTCCGAAACAGCAGGCAATTTACTCGAATCATGCCAACACACCGGTACAGAAACCACACCACTAACTCAATCCCCAACGGTTGGCCGGCGTGCTTTCTTAGGTGGCCTAGCGACGATCGGAATCGCCAGTAGTATCGCGTCGAAAACCCAAGCCTTTGATGAACCCGCAGCCGCCGACGCCGCTCCGGCACACCCGGCCGAATCACTCATCAAAGAACTGTATGCGTCGCTGTCTACGAAGCAACGAAACGACAATGTCTACGCATACAATCAAAAATCCGACGGTGGGCTGACTCGCCACGGAATGTACAACGCACCTTATGGCGGCAAAAAAATTGGTGATCAATACAGCAAATCGCAACAAGAACTAATCGACCGAATCCTAAAAGCCATGACACGCGATGAAGAAGGCTATGTCAAAATTACACGTGGTGGTCGCTTTGACGGCAGTAATAATCTTCAGGGCTGTGGCGCATCTTTTTTCGGGAATGCTACGGATGAAAATAAATATTGTTTCATGTTTACCTCGCACCACCTGACAATCCGCTGTGATGGGAACTCAGCGCCGGGAGCCGCCTTTGCTGGACCGCTATATTATGGTCACTCAGCCGACGGCTACTCAACGGGCAACGTATACTATTATCAAACACAACAAGTCCACGAGTTCTATGATGCGTTGGATTCCAAACAACGGGAACTTGGCCTGACCGACGGTAGTCCCGGCGAACATGGTTCCTCAATAAAATTCCGTAAAAACCCTGCAAGCATCCCTGGAATCGGAGTCGACCAACTGTCATCTGACCAAAAGGAATTAATGCAAGCGGTTATGCAAAGTGTATTATCACCCTACCGCCAAGAAGACGCTGACGAAGTGATGGAGATCATCCAGCACAACGGCGGCATGGATAAACTGCGACTAGCCTTCTACAAAGATTCCAAGACAACCGACTCGCTGAGATGGCACTTCTGGCGAATCGAAGGCCCTGGTCTTGTCTGGAATTATCGAGCCTTACCGCACGTTCACACCTTCGTGAATATAGCAAAAGTGTAACGTCATTACGTATTGAGTTATATTTGAATTTTGCCCGTTCCCAAGTTGAGCACAATTTGGTGCGTTTAGTGGCAATAAGGCACGGTTCAGGAAGAACACATAGCTTCTTTTGCTGTTCTGGTTAATTTTTTGATTGCCAGTTCTCGTCGCAGCGCATCGCCGTGTGAGGGCACCGTTTCCTGATAGACCAGCACTACAGGCAGCCGCGCACGAGTGTACTTGGAGGCGACGGCATCGTTATGTTGTTTGCAACGCCGCTCGATATCCTTGGTTATTCCGGTATAGAGCGTATCGTCTGCGCATCGCAATATATAGACAAACCAATCTCCCACCGATTCCGACACTGATTAACCCAACTTCCATCCTGAACGGTACTCGCGATGGATAAACTGATCCGCATTGGGGCAGTTTGTGGCTTTCATCGTTTTTGCGTCCCAAATTAGTTTCTGGCCTGCGCGGTAGGCGACATTACCCAGATGATTCGCTTCAGTCAACCAACCCGCATACTCAAAATTGCAAGTCGTTGGCTCGCCAGTTTTACAGGCGTGAATCCATTCGGCGTGATGTCCGCGTGAAGCGGGAATTGTTTGTTCGGGACGTGTAAAATCAGCGAATTCGTCCGTCGGTAGCAGCACGTGCTTACCATAGTCGGACAACAACATTCCCTTGGTTCCTACGAATAGCATTCCGCTGCCCCACTGGGGTATCTTTTTGTCGATCCATATTTGCGGTTTATACGTTCCTTGGTACCACTTTAGCGTGGTAGCTGGCTGTTCGCCTTGTCTTTCATACGTGTAGGTCGCCGTCATCGATGCGGGTGCAATCTCTGGATTTATTGCCGGTCCAGCAGCTTCGATAGTCGTGGGAGCTTTCAGTTTCAAAGCCCAAAATGGCAAATCCACGAAGTGGCTTCCGAGGTCGGACATTGTCCCATTGCCAAAATCCCACCAGCGGTACCATTTGGGGCCTGGAAAGTAGACATTATTGAATGCTCGTTTAGGCGCCGGCCCTAACCATAAATCCCAATCCAGACCTTTGGGCACTTCATCTGCTTTCGCAGGACGATTTTGCGCAAACACGATATCGTTGTGCTGCCGTGCTACTGCTTCTGAAGGCTGCCAACCCCAAGCACGACCAACCCAAACATGCGTTTCTGTTACATCACCAATCGCCCCCGCTTGGATCAATTCCACCACTCGCCGGAAGTTATTGCCCGCGTGAATCTGTGTGCCCATTTGAGTGGCAACGCCAGCGCGATTTGCAGCTTCGCGAATAACTCGGCATTCCGCGATATTGTAGGCTAGCGGTTTTTCACAATACACGTGTTTTTGCATTTGCAGCGCTGGTAACGTCGCAAACGCATGTGTATGTTCACAAGTGCTAACTACCGCTGCGTCAAAACTCTTGACGGAGTCATACAATTTTCGGAAATCATTAAATGCTGCAGCGTTAGGATGTCGGTTGCGGCCAAATGCGAGGTTGTTTTCGTTCACATCACACACACCTACGATGTTCTCGGACTCAACGCTACGAAGATTCGATCCTCCACGCCCGCCAGTCCCGATAACGACAATATCTAGCTTTTCATTAAGGTTTCGGCCGCGAAGAATTGCTGGCGCGGTAAAAAGCGTCGAAGCAGCGACGGTGGTTTTGGTGAATTGCCGTCGAGTAATTTTTGGTGTGGCCACGATTAATGATTCCCGTATATATAACCTGTATCTGATTTTCCAAGGTTCTACTACGCCTCATCCGTAGTAGAACTAAACCATTACAACCTATTGCATCTGCAAATGCAAACATTGGTGGTCCAATACCCAATCATCTAAATCATTAGCTATGTATTTACTCGACGTTAAACACCGTACAATGCGACTATGAAAAAAACAATCACTACCTTGGTCGTCGTTTTGTTCCTGCCTGTTATTTGTACTGCGCAGCAACTACAACCTTTAAAGTACAACCATCCAGGATTGGCCGTCGACCTTGGCGTCGGACTTTGGGCATGGCCAGTTCCCTGCGATGCGGATGGTGACGGGGACTATGATCTGCTCGTAGCGTGCCCGGACAAACCGTCCAACGGTGTATGGTTTTTTGAGAATACGTCCGGCGATACGGCAGCTAATCCATATCCTGTTTTTGAATCGGCCAAGCGGATAAGCCATGCGGTTCACTATGTAATGCCGAGTTACATAGACGGTGAACTACGCGTACTCACACCGGGGTTTGAATATTCAAACTTCAGCAAATTTGGCTTGACGCATCAAAACAAGCTTTCGATCGATGCCAAATTCTATAAAGTTTCGGGACCGCAAACGAAGGGGCCCAAGGTAAGGCACAATCAGTGGCGTTACGTTGATTACGATGGTGACGCCAAGCTTGATTTGGTCGTCGGCATTGAGGACTGGAGTTATTACGGATGGGATGATGCCTGGGACAGTAATGGCGAATGGACCAATGACAAACTACACGGATTCGTATTGTTGTTTAGTAACACGGGTACGACGGCCGCGCCGAACTACGCCGAACCACGAAAACTTACGACCACCAGTGGGCCTATCGACACCTATGGCTGTCCCTCGCCGAACTTTGTTGACTTTGATAACGACGGTGACCTGGACCTGCTGTGTGGAGAATTCGTCGATGGCTTCACCTATTTTCAAAACACCGGAACTCGTACTGCTCCGGTTTACGCCGACGGTACGCGATTGCAGCAAAAAAGCGGCGACCCCCTAACGATGGATTTGCAAATGATTGTTCCGGTCGCCTTTGATTGGGACAACGACGGTGATACCGACCTAATTGTTGGCGACGAGGATGGCCGCGTAGCTTTAGTGGAGAACACCGGCGCCTTGGACGAACACAATACTCCTATATTTAAAGCGCCTAAATATTTTCAACAAGAAGCGGATACTCTTAAATGTGGAGCACTTGCCACGCCCGTTGGCTATGACTGGGACAACGACGGGGATATGGATTTGCTATCAGGTAACACCGCTGGATATATTGAGTTCTTTGAAAATCTAAGTGGTCCAGAAATCGAATTTCCAAAATGGGCTGCGCCGATACGACTACAAGCCGGCGGCAAAACGTTTCGCATCATGGCCGGCCCCAACGGTAGTATTCAAGGACCCGCCGAAGCAAAGTGGGGTTATTCGACATTAAGTGTTGCTGATTGGGACGGTGACAAATTACCAGATATTTTAGTCAACGGCATCTGGGGACAAGTCATGCTGCTTAGAAATACTGGCACGGCACGCAAACCACAACTTGCGGCGCCCCAGACTTTACAGGTCGCTTGGACCGACGCACCAACCAAACCCGCTTGGATGTGGTGGAACCCAAAGAACAACGAACTTGCTACGCAATGGCGAACGACCCCCATTGGCATCGACTGGAACCGAGATGGGCTCACCGATCTTCTGTCACTGGATCACGAGGGCTACTTCTGTTTTTATGAGCGGGAAAGACAAAATGGAAAACTTGTTCTACTTCCTCCCAAACGTGTTTTTTACGGCGACAACAATTCCATTACGGACCCCAATCATCGAGTCCGCAGTGCCGCGGCGGGACCTTTACAACTGAACTATCGAGCCGCTGGGGGCAGTGGGCGGCGAAAAATTTGGGCTACTGATTGGAATGGGGATGGCAACGTCGATTTGCTCGTCAATTCCAGTAATGCAAATCTATTGTTGCAAGTCGAATCCACCGAACATCGTTGGACGTTCCACGATACCGGACCCTTGGTCAAGCAAAGTATCCAAGGCCACACAACAAGTCCTACCGTTGTCGACTTTAACGGTGATGGAATCCCAGATTACTTAGGTGGAGCTGAAGATGGACGACTATACTACCAACGAAATCCTCGCTCAAATTAATCCATGTTGAGCTAACCCAACAGGACGACCCCCAACATGCCGATTCCACCGCAAGACCCGCTGGTTACCCTCCCCATGGTCAGCCCATTTGATGCGGATGGTAAACTGGATTTGGATGCAGCCGAGCGGAATGTTCAGCGTTGGTTAAAGACACCGATTTCCGGGTACCTGATCGGCAGCCAGTCCGGCGAAGAATTTATGATGAACGAGCAGGAACGGGTTTCCCTACTGCGCACCGTTACCGAAAGCCTGACGGGTGAAACCTTCAGCATCGGCGGAATTGACTGTCCCTCCGCAATCGAGACGCTGCGACAAGCGGAAAACTACGTCGAGGCTGGGGCAGAAATGTTACGGATACGGTTTCCTCGCGAAGAAACACTCGTGTCGGATTACTTCCATGAAATTCTACCCCGCTGCCCTGTTCCGGTATTATTAATGCACCAGACGTCGCCTGCTAGCTTTGGGATTGCTGCGAAACCGGCTGCGACGCCGGAAGTCCTTGGGGAAATCGCCGGACTTGAAAACGTCTTTGGGTATGTAACGGATCACGATATGCGATTCGAAGCTCAGGTCCGCCGCCATGTCCCTGCGAACAAGCGATTTTGGATTTGTAACGGCAGCATGATTCTGTCCGGCACACTGATCGGATGCAATGGCACCACGACTGCTTTTTCAAATATTTGGCCAGCCGCACTCAAAGAACTTCTCGACTTAGGCATGGCCGGAAACTACGATCAGGGGCAAGCGCTACAGGAACAAGTCAGGTTGATTGACGAGATTATGCTCCCCTATCTGGCAGGCGGTATTAAGACCTGTCTCAAACTGATGGGATTCGAGGGCATGAACTCCAGAAATCCAACTAGGGTGATGTCCGCAGACAAAATTCACCGGTTGGAAATCGCCATGCGCGATGCCGGACTCATTCAGCAATGAACCACAGACGTCCGTCTGCTCCCTGATATTGGCAGAGCTACTTTTCGATGCAGTACAACATTTTATCGGTACGAATCAGTAATCTACCATCGACCGCCGCAGGGCTCGCGAACAACGTGCCGCTAAGTT
>JAYZBF010000157.1:0-12978 GCA_036338835.1 Planctomycetota bacterium | reverse complement strand
CAATGCCTACTGAACCAAAACCCGCTCCCAAGCCCATCGAGCCCGCGGAGCTGGTAAAGTTAACTGCGGCACTCAAGTTGGGCCGTACCGCCTTGAGTGAGCGCAATCTTGATATCTCTGCCGAGCAATTGGCCATCGCAGCGCCCTTAGCGCGTAGCGGCGAACCGCGCAAAGCATTTCTTCGTCTTAAAACAATGCACGAATTTTTGACGCAATTTTTGCGGTTGTCCAATGAGGCCATTGATAATTATAAGTGCGGATCTGAGATCAAACTTAGTAAGAGTAATATCGTAGTGGTTGTCGAAACGACACCCCAGGATTTGACAATCAGAGTTGCCGGGTCTATTAAGACCTATTTGCGTAACCAACTTTCATCAGGTCTTGCAATCGGTATTGCCGACACTAATTTTGATGAATTCGAGCACAAATCAACGCTTAAGGCTGCATTTGTGATTACGCAGAAAACGTTGCGAGAGTTTGAAGTGGAGAGAGCCCGTGAGTTTTGGGAAATGGGGCCAGAATCAATAGAGCTGTTCGATGGCTACATTTCCGATGATTATGAATTTGCACCCGAGTAATCTTGAATTCTTCAGGTTTTGGTTAGCTTATGCCTCGGTTTGACGCCTTTAAAGAACCGTAAATCGAGCGTATCATAGAGGTCTTAGAGAGCTAGTTATTTTCGTCGCTCTCAAATTTGTATTTAATCGTTGTATTTTTGTAGGATCTCTACGTATGACTCGCAAAGGCGCTGAATTTTCTGGACTCTCAGTAGCAATTACCACTCCTTTTCGTGATGGTGAGGTTGATATTGATGGGCTAAAACGGCAAGTGGAATTTCACGTAGCTGCCGGTACGAATTGTTTGTGCCCGGTCGGTACGACAGGGGAATCTCCGACGTTGACCCATGAAGAAAATGAGCGAGTGATTGCCGAAGTTGTACAAGCCGCCGCTGGGCGAATACAGGTGATGGCGGGTACCGGGTCAAACAGTACAGCCGAGGCATTAAGATTGACCAAACGGGCCGCTGTCGACGGAGCGGATGCAGCATTGATTGTTGCGCCATACTACAACAAACCGACACAACAAGGGTTTATCGAACATTACAAGGCTATCGCCGAAACGATTGATTTGCCAATTTGTGTTTACAATATACCCGGTCGCACAGGAAAAAACATTGAACCAGATTCGATTTGCCGTCTCGGCGAATTGGAAAACATTGCGTTGGTCAAAGAAGCTACTGGTTCGCTGGACCAAGCGTCAGAAATTTTGAATAATTCCAATCTAACGTTACTCAGTGGGGACGATAGCTTAACGCTTCCCTTGATGTCGATTGGTGGCAGTGGGGTTATTTCGGTTGTTGGCAATATTGTACCGCAGGATATGATGGCGTTAATTAGTGCATTTAACAGCGGCGATATCGCAGCGGCCCAGCAGTGGCACCACAAGTTGTTTCCTTTGTGTCGAGACATGTTGGGTTTGTCGACCAACCCGATTCCAATCAAAGCTGCCATGGCTATGTTGGGTATGGATAGTGGAGAATTGCGATTGCCAATGACACCCCTGGACGACTCAGAAGAGGCGCAATTGCGTAAAACTCTGGAAAACTATGGGTTGCTTTAAACCCGACAGGATTAAGTAGTTCATGTTGCGTGTCGCCTATCTTTGTGAATACACGACCGTAAATGGCGGCGAGAATTCTTTGCTGACGTTTCTGGCAACCGCAGTTGAATCGATTCAAGCAACCGTGTTGTGCCCAAGTGAAGGCTCGTTTGTGCAGAAGTTGAGGGCGCAAGGTGTTCCGTGTGTCCCGTTTGACGTACGTGATCGCAGTGGCCAACGAAAACCGTTAGATCAGCTTGTCGCGGAATTGTGCACATTAGTTGAGCGGCTTGATGTTGATATTGTGCATGGCAACAGTTTGTCGATGTCACGGATTCTTGGCGCGGCGGAGGATTTGAAGTGCGTGACGGTTGGTCACGTGCGAGACATCATGAAGGTTTCTGCCAAGGTCATCAGTGATTTGAATCAAGTAGATACGTTAATAGCCGTATCTACAGCTACGAGGCTGGCGCTGACCGAACAGGGCGTGCAGGCCGGCAGGGTCACAAAGGTATTCAACGGCGTTGACGAAGATGTTTTCTGCGAAACTGCGAATGATAGCGGTAACGAGAATGCGGTCGAAACGTGGCGCCGCAAATTGGGTCTCTCCAGTGACGCAGTGCTCATTGGTGGCGTTGGACAAATTGGATTGCGAAAAGGTTGGCCAATATTGTGTGACGCGGTTGAGAAAATCATCGACGATTTTCCCCAGCTACACGTTGTGATAGCTGGCGAGCGATACTCGCAAAAACAAGAAAGCAGTGATTACGAAAAATCCTTAGCTTGCCGCGCCACAGATGGACCATTGGGCGGTCGTTTGCACTGGGTGGGCTATGTGGATGCGATACCTGAATTTTTGCGGCAGATTAATGTTCTTGCCCATCCGGCGTTGCAAGAGCCTCTAGGGCGCGTATTACTCGAAGCTGCCGCGAGCCAAACGCCGGTTGTCGCGACTCTTGTTGGAGGTACAGCTGAAATATTTGGTGACCATGCTGCTTTGTTGGTCGACGCGGGTGACGCCCAAGGCCTCGCAACGGCGTTGCGGAGTGTGTTGCTTGATCCGGCGACAGCGAAGGAACGAGCTGTCCTTGCCAAAGAACGAATCGGCAGCTTGTTTTCAATTCGCGAGTTTCACGACTCTATATTGCAGGTCTATCATGCGGCGTTGGCCACACGCTGACAATCCAATGACTAGCTAGTTGCTGGATTCTAAAATGCTGTAGATGATTTGGGCAACATTTATGTAGATAACAATACCGAGTATGTCGACGATTCCCGCCACAAACGAATTGCTCATCATGGCCGGGTCTAAACCCAGCCGTCGAAAGAAAAGTGGCAGCATGGAACCAGCAAGCGTACCACACATGATCACGAGCAAGACAGTGATGGGAATAATCAGTGCCAGCGTTGGTGATGGAGCGATGAAATAACCGGCGACATAGCCAAGCCCACCAAGTAATGAACCGAGAATTAGTCCCATGGCGATTTCTCGTTTGATGATTTTGAACCAGTCTGATAACACAATTTCACCTCGAGCCATTGAGGATATAATCAATGTCGATGATTGGCCCCCAGAATTACCACCAGCGGAAATAACAAGCGGGATGAACATCACTAACCAAGTGTATTTTCCAATCCAATCTTCGTAATGCTCGAGGGCAAAAGCAGTGAGTAGGGCCGCAACGAAGAGGATCGTTAGCCACATCCCTCGTTTCCAACTGAGCGTCAACAGGGATGTCTTGAGATAGGATTCATCAAGCGGATTGACCGCACCGATGCGTTGCACATCTTCGGTCGCTTCTTCGATAAACACGTCAATGATATCATCGTGCGTGATGATGCCGAGCATGCGATTCTGAGTGTTGACGACGGGAATCGCCAATAAGTCATATTTAGCGACGATCTGCGCTACTTTTTCTTGGTCATCTAAAGCATCTACTTTTACGATATCTTCTTCCATCAAATCGCCTAGAGTTTTGTCTGGCTGGACGATTGATTTGACGAGTTGTTTGGTGGAGACGACACCACGCAGGTGGTCTGTCTCGTCAACGACGTAAAGATAATAAATAGTTTCGAGTTCGGAAGCTTGCCGGCCCAGCTCAGTTAACGCTTCGGCTACCGTTAGGGCTTCGTCTAACTTGGCTACATCGGTTGTCATCACCGACCCTGCGGTGTCTTCCGGGTATTCACGCAAGCGGAGAATATTGCGGCGTTCTTCTTGGGAAACGAGTGCTAGGATTTCGTTGGTCACGTCCTCGGCGAGTTCCGCTAGCATGTCGACTCGATCATCGGGCACCATGGTGTCGATAAGTTCGGCGATTTCATTTCGATCTTCGTCTTCCAAAATAGCGCTTTGGGTGTCTGGAGCTAAGAATCGAAAAATCTCACAACGCCTAGTCGGTTCGGCAAATTTGAGAACTTGCCAAATCTCGCTGGGCTCTAATCCGGCCATGAAATCAGCCGTGACACCAGCATGCACAGCAATACAGAATTCTGCTAATTCGTCGCCGCGATGCTCGTGCAGCATTTCTCGCAATTCCGGCAAATATAGCGTGTTTATCATGGCGTATGTCGCTTATAGTATTCCGGCGCGTCGTCGGAATTTGTAGGCGCTGTATTTTGAAAGTGCCCCAAATTTGTCTAATTCGATTGTCGGTAGGAACTATTAAACCGTCAACTAGCGTTGCAAAGCATTTGTATCATTTGGTATTTGGCTCGAAGTATAGAATAACGGTTTGTGTGGGTTGTAATGGTTGCTGAGCTTCCGCCTTGGATTTGGTCCATGTTTTGTCGACATGGAGGGGATTAGTAATTGACCACAGCGTGTAAATGTTAGACCCTAAGGGTTGGTCCAGAATTCCCTAAACCGGTTCATTCGTTGGATTCGCATTGCTTTGCGAGATCGCATGAGTCGCTTTTAGGAATTCTTAATTACCACTAGCTGAATTTCTATAGGACTCGGTAGGAGCCCATTATAGTAATCCAGCTGGTTTCATAGTGTTATCGGGCAGTTGGTTTAGGAATCTGCTCGACTGCCGAGGAGCGGCGTGTGAATTCCAGTAAAACAATATGGCATCGGTTTCGTGGATGGTTTGGCAAAGAGCCAACTCCCGTCGTTAACCAAGATGCAGACATGGTCATTTCCCCTGAAGCTGCGCGCAAAATGAAACTGTGCGAGAAAAAACTGGGGTATCAATTTCAAGACCAGCAACTGCTGAAGACCGCCCTGACGCATACGTCCGGTGCGGCACATAAGCTTGTTTCCAATGAGCGGTTAGAGTTTTTTGGTGATGCGATTTTGGGACAAGTCGTTAGTGAGTGGTTGTTTTGCGAGTATCCGAATTACCTCGAGGGTGAATTAACGCGGATAAAATCTGTAATCGTGAGCCGAAAAACATGTGCGGCTATTGCATATAGACTAGGCGTCGAAGAAATAATTATCGTCGGCAAAGGAATTGGTTCTCAGGGAATGATCCCCGAATCTATCCTGTCAAATGCGATTGAGTCGTTGCTAGCCGCACTATATTTAGACGGAGGTGGTGTCGCGGCGCGAGAATTCATCAGCAGTCACTTTACACCGTTGGTTGCTCTCGTGGTTTCGGAGGGTGTCCCAACGAACTTCAAGTCGCAATTTCAGCAGGTTGCACAACGGGAGTTTAAAACAACCCCGATTTATGAACTGTTGGATGAACGCGGTCCCGACCATCAGAAAGAATTTCACGTTTCCGCAGTCGTTGACGACCAAGTGTTTGACCCTGGTTGGGGAAAAAGCAAAAAGGAAGCGGAACAGATGGCTGCCTATCTGGCTCTTGTTGCACTTGGGGAGATTGAAGAATCTAATTTGCTAGAGTAAAACGGTGGTTGTCGATTTAGTAATCTCAGACGATGATAGTACTGTGAATGCATTGTGCCCTTAGGGATAGGAAAAGGCGAGTCTATGTGCAGAGGATGGAAAATTCAATTATGACGCGTTGTGTCGTATTATTGTCGGGTGGTTTGGATAGCATGCTAGCGATACGTATCATGCAAGAGCAGGGGATTGAAGTTGAGGCCTTGAACTTCAAAACGATGTTTACTTGCTGTCAAGACACTTCAGCGCAAGCTGCACGAGCCTTAAACGTGCCCATTACTGTTGTTGGCCAGGAAGAGGATTATTTGGATCTGATCCGTGAGCCCCAGTTTGGATATGGTAAAGGTGCTAATCCTTGTGTGGACTGTCGCATATACATGTTTCAACGAGCGCATAAATTTATGGAAACGATTGATGCTCAATTTATTGTTAGCGGCGAAGTGGTAGGCCAGCGACCCATGAGCCAGAAACGGTCCGATCTGAAAGTGATTTCAAACTATTCAGGGCTGGAAGATCTATTGTTGCGACCATTATCGGCTAAGGTGTTAGAGCCAACCAAGCCAGAACGTGATGGACTAGTTGATCGTGAGAAGTTATATGACTTTCAGGGCCGTAGCCGCAAAGGATTGATAGCGCTAGCGCGAAAATTTGGCTTTACCGAGGATATGATTCCTACTCCTTCGACGGGTTGTGCGTTAACTGAACCAGGTTTTGGTAGCAAAGTGCATGATCTGATCCAAATACAAGTTAACGATACCAGCTGGGACTATGAAATTCTAAAATTAGGACGACACTTCCGCTGGGATGAAGCAACCAAGGTCGTTCTCGGTCGCGACGAACAGGAAAATGATCGGCTGGAGTACATTCATAAGATGCCGGCGGCGACGAGCACCGCCATTTTAGAGCCAGCCAGTTTCACTGGTCCAAGTGCATTGATAACGGGCCCTGCCACAAGCGAAGCAATTCAATACGCTGTTGGTTTAGTTTGTCGATACGGCCGTTCCGCAGATGGCGCTGAAAACCGAGTGCAAGTTTCCACCGCAGACAATACCAACGTCGTTGTCGCTACGGATAATCGTCGCGCTGCCGAAGATCAAACCATAGCCAGCATGTTGATCCGGTAGGGGATGACAGTTGGCAATCGGGGCGCAAATTTTCTTGTATTAGATGTATTAGATCGGCGTGGGTGGTGTTGTCAGCAAAACGGACCAAAACGCTTGCAGTTCTGGCAGATGTGAATTCGCTACGCTATTCGGTGCGTACGCTTCTTGGGAATATAGTTTTCCAAGCTGTTCAATGTTGGTTCCAATGGTTTTCGCATTATACGCAACCTCTCGCGTGAATTCGTTCGGCGTTTGGTCTTCACGGCGTTCAATGCCCTTCTCGTAAGCCCATGCTTCTAGCGCTTGAAAACTATAGTGGATTACTTCCCGCGGTGACATCTTTAAAGTTCCTTGAAATGGATTATTGAATGATGCGAATGGTTGCGGACGTTCCGCTGCTGTCTCAAAGGTGGCAGTTGTCACTGCTACTGTTTCGTTAGAAGTACCGGAGAACAGATTGCTAAGCCATTCCCAAAATCCGTGCCACATTTCACTGGCAGCTTTCAGTAGTGATTTGCGATTCCTGTACAAGAAATAGAGCAAGGCTATTCCAGTGACAATCCAGATTAACAAGGACAGGAACTTCCCCATGTTTTTAAGAATTTGCGAGTTGGAAGTCGATTGTTGTGGGGATTGCTGTGCGGAATTCTGCTCGGGTTGACTTTCACTCTCTTGGGCCTGTTGGTTCCCCTCGCCATTGCCTTGCTCGTCGCCTTGGCCACTTTCACCTGACTGTTCACCTCCGCCATTGCCTTGCTCGTCGCCTTGGCCACTTTCACCTGACTGTTCACCTTCGCTATTGCCTTGCTCGTCGCCTTGGCCACTTTCACCTGACTGTTCACCTTCGCCACTGGATCGTTCACTATTTTCGTTCGATGATTGGTTACCATTAGGACCCGACTCAAATCCGTCGTTGCCGATCGCGTGTTCCGACGTTTCATAATCGTCGCTATCAAATGTATCTGTTAGAAAATCCAGCGAGGGGCCGTTACCGGGTCTTGGTAGGATCAATGCACCGACCATAAGGATTCCAATCACGATGGATCCCACCGTCAACCACATGTTTGCCATGGCTGGTGGCATCTCGATATCTCGATGTCGGAGGTACCTCCGCAAACCCAAGAAACTGGTGGTCATTAGCAATCCTAAGCCGCTGCCTACGTAGATACACCCCAATTGAAAGCAAAACGTTCTGAGTTCTTGATGCCCTACTTGGATGAACGTCTGACCCAATCCAAAAAGTGGCATTGCAGCAAGCGAATAATAAATGACCCAGACGCCAGGCGTGTGTGGTTTTTTGCGATTAACCTGCCAACGCTCGAACCACGAGCCTCCGTTGACAGTAGCCGCATCTTTAGGTTTTCGGTCGGACGGGTCGCGGGTATCACTGTCGAGACCAACTTTTTGTAGCAAACCTTGTCCGCTTGAATCCTCGTGATCAAAGATGACCGTAGAATCCCAAGTCAGTTTATGTGCCGACCACCATGTAATGGCGATTATCCCTATGCGAACAAATGGCGCGAGATAAAAAAGAGGTCCGTCAGCGGGGCTAAAGATCGAAAACGCAATGAATGTAACGAGTGCCAACGGGATCGCGTAAAGCACCGCTTTGTCTTTACCTTCTTCGATTGAAATTCGCGCAATCCCCACGGTTGCCACGGAGTAGAAGATAATTACGAGATTGATGCGGCTTTCAAACGGGCTTGGGTGAAATACTGCTGACAAGAACAGAGCGAGGCTACATACCATACACGTAACAAGAATCGGACTGATCGCAATGACCATATAGTCGATAGTTGTTTTTTTGAGTGCAGCCATGATAGGTATGATTGTGGGACTAAGAGGTGAGGTTTCTATAAACGGACAGCTTGTTTTCGGCAAACGTGAACGATGGCTTCTTCATCTTTTAGGTGATAAGTTTCAATCCCGGCAGAGATGAGCGGACTTGAAATTCGTGCATAGTCAAGCGGATCAAAAGCGTTGACCAGTACTGAAACGGCGAAACCACGGCGGGCCATATTTTGTAGTGCGATGGTTGTTTGGTCATTGTCACCTGGGATAATTGCCAAAACGGTTGCGTCCCGCGGTATGCGAGATTGGGCTTCGATAACGAGTTGCGCGAAGGACAGTCCATCCGCGAGTTCGACCCTCGCGAGCGTTTCACGAATTCGGTGAAATTGCTCACTGTCTCGACGAGTCGGAATTTGAACCGGTTGTAATCGGTCGTTTTTCTTGTCAATTTCCGCTGCAGCATGGGCTGCCTCGCGAGTTTCTAGTGCGACCTGCTTTCCGTCCCAACCTTCTAGTCGAATTCTATCGGCTGCATCCCAGCCATTGGTAATGAACCCTATTTGTTGCCCCATGACATGTACCGCGTTGGCTATGGAGGTTGCTGCGGTGACAGCCAATTCTGATCGAAACGGCTCACCGTCTCGCCGATAAGCCTCTCGGCGGAACTCCATCATGATCGTTACACCGGCAACGGATGATGCTTCATAGATTTTGCTATGTAATTGTCCCGTTCGAGCAGTAGCGCGCCAGTGAATACGATTCATCGGATCTCCGTCTTGATAGGCGCGGACGCCGGCGATCCGAGTTGGGTCTTCAAAAAGACGGTGTGTCATCTTAATTTCACCAATGGGACGACGTGAGGCAAGATCATATCCATCGAGTGGCACAATACGCGGATAGACGGTCAAAAACTGTGGTTCAGCGGCGATTTGATAGCGACGGTGCAAGCCGAACAAGTCGCCGGTCTCAAGTATTGTGGGACCAAGTTGATAGTAACCACGACGGTTACAAATGAAGGAATACTGTAATCGCTTAGTTTGATTGGGTTTCAACATCGTGAGTTTAACGCGACTGTCCTGCACATCCAAACTTGGCGGATCATACATTAAGGCTCGTTCCGGAAGTGCGTCTTCGAGCAATACCCATGGGATCGGTAATGCACCGGTGTTGACGAGATCCAAGGAGACACCGATATGATCATTGATGTTGGCCACTAGTCTAGAACAAGAGCGTTCGGCTTGTAGTGCATTAACCCAGCGGTTCGTCAAAAAACGACTCACGACGATAACCGTCAAGAGGGTATACATTGCGTAGGCCAGCAAATCGGACTGAATTAAAAACGAAATCGCGAGGATCACGAGAGCGCCAATAGTCCATTTCCAATTCATAGAATCCTAGCTATTTTAAGCCATGGTGGGCACTGCAATTTCAGCAACGATTTCATTGATTACGTTCTCGGCGGTAATCTTACGCAAGCGTGCATCAGGTGTGAGGATGACTCGATGGGCCAGTACCGGTGAAACGATGAACTTAACGTCGTCCGGTTGCACATAGTCACGGCCCCGCATGGCCGCGAGTGCTTGGCAAGTACGAAACAAAGAAATCGACCCACGAGGGCTCGCACCGAGTCCTAAATCTTCGCAATTTCTGGTGGCGTGAATAATCTCTATGAGATACTGTCTGACCTTCGGATCCACGTGGACGTTGCGAACTGCGGCTTGGCAAGCCACTAGTTCTTCCGCTGAAACAACGGGTGATATTCTATCCAGTGGGTGCTCGTGTTGTAACATCTCGAGCATCTTTAACTCATCATCCATGTTGGGATATCCGAGTTGCATTTTCATTAGAAATCGGTCGAGTTGAGCTTCCGGAAGAGGAAATGTCCCTTCGTGGTCGATTGGGTTTTGGGTCGCGATGACCAGAAACGGTGGTGGCAACTGATGAGAGATACCATCGACGGTTACTTTTGATTCGGCCATTGCTTCGAGCAGAGCCGCTTGAGTTCGTGGGGTTGCTCGGTTAATTTCATCTGCGAGGATCAATTGTCCAAAAATCGGACCAGGACGGAATTCAAACTGCGTTGTTTTAGGGTTGAAAATCGACGCGCCGGTGACGTCGGTCGGCAAAAGGTCGGGCGTACATTGGATTCGTTTGAATTCACATCCAACACTACGAGCAAACGCCCGAGCTAGAATTGTCTTGGCGACTCCCGGGACATCCTCCAACAAAATATGGCCTTCACATAACCACGAGACAATTGACAGAATGAGCTGTGGTCGTTTACCAACGATGACCAACTCAACATTATCGATAATTCTCTTAGCAATATTGGTAATGTCAGTCATGGAGGGCAGTTGTTTTCTTGAAAGTGGTTCGTTGGGTTACCGTCTACAGAATGACTGTGGATAGTATTAAATTCAAAATCAATACGCTGATTCTAACGCGAATTTCGGATTATCGTTGATGAATTGTTTTATCTTTTCGTTTTGATTCCACGCGATGGGTAGAAACTCGAACGCTTTTTCAATCAACTCTGGGGGTTCGGCCGTGCTAAATCTCAGGAAACCATGACCCGCTTCACCAAAACACTCACCGCCTAGACAGGCGACGCCGAAATCGTCATCGGCAGCAGTCAACAGGTACATGGCGAGTCCATGCGATGTGATGCTGTGCCGGTTGCATATTTCTGAAACGTTGGGAAAGACATAAAACGTGCCACCGGGAATAAGACATTCAACGCCGTCGAGTTCATTCAGTTTGGTTGCCAGCGAAACGACTCGTTCTTGAAAAATAGCCATCGTTTCATTACGTTCATTACGGTCGTTACGTAACGCCGCAGCCCCTGCTATCTGCACGAATGGCGGGACGCAAGACAACGTACTGTTGGTAAGTTTGGCGATCATGTCGATCATGCGTTTACTGCCTACCGCATAGCCCAATCGCCAACCACTCATGCTGAATGACTTACTAAAGGTATAGCAGGCCAAGCATTGGTCGAGCATGCCGGGTTGAGCTAACAGCGAATGGTGCTGACCCTGCCAAGCCATTTGGTCGTAGGGTTCATCCGAGAAGACGACTATATTTTTATCTCGGATCAAATCGGCTATCGCTGCCAAGTCCTCCTCAGTGGTGACTCCGCCGGTCGGGTTATGTGGACTGTTAAGAAAAATAGCTTTCGGATTGGGATCTGAATTCACAAAATCCGCGACATCTTGAATGTTGGGACGGAATGCGTTTTCTTGCCGTAATTCTGCATAGACAATCCGCCCGCCGCGACGTTCGATATTGGGTGGGTAAGTGGGGAAGTAGGGGCTGAAAACAAGGACTCCATCGTCGGAGTCGATAAATGCTTCGCAAAATAAGGTCTCAAATATCTTTGCCCCTGGTCCGGCAGTCACGTTTTCAGCGAGTACATCTAACCCATATTCGTCGTTTACGTATTCGGCAACGGCTGCGCGAAAATCAGGGATGCCGATCGACGGGCCATAATGACACTGGTCGTCCTTAATTGCTTGAATCCCCGCAGCTACCCCCTGGGCTGTGGAGGGAAATGGGCTGTCTCCAATTTCCAATTCGACGACTGTTTTGCCTTGAGCTTTCAGTTGTTTTGCAATTGCTAGTACATCAAATGCTGTTTCAGTGGTTACACCACTGGCGAAACTGCTAAAAGAGGGATTTTCTGGAGATGTCATGGTGTGTCGGTGTCCGGTGGGTTGGTTTGTTATTTAGGAGTACTATCTGTAAGTCGATGGTGCGATTATAGCAAACAGGGTTGTATATGAATACGAATGAACACAAATCAACGACCCACTTGTGTCTGTATGCCTTTTTGAAATTTGTATGTTCGTCGAAGTCTGAAAAATGCTATAATACGACTATAGGGAATGATATTCGACGGACTTAAGGCACCAAAGGGTATTGGCGTGTTACAGCTATTGTCGGGGCATAAATATGGACGTCGTGAACTGTTGTCTATCGGTACGCTTGGTCTGTGTGGGTTAGCACTGCCGGATTTATTGCGAGCCCAATCTACTAGCGATGGAGTCTTAAAGAACAAGTCAGTAGTGTTTCTGAATTTCCAAGGTGGTCCGACTCAATTCGAGTTGTTCGACCCGAAGCCGAATGCTCCAGCCGAGATTCGCAGTATATTTGGGGCAACACCCACGACAATTCCAGGAATGCAATTTGGTAGCCAATTGCCTTTACTTGCCAAACAAGCACATCGCATGGCAGTCGTCCGGTCCTATCGCCATGGAATTAGTTCGCATGGTCCGGCGGCCTATCATGTCATGGCCGGCGGTAATCCCAGTGGTGCGATGATGGGAGCGTTGTACGCGCGGGCGGCGGGTTTATCTAATCCTGAGACCGGCATGCCCCGTAATGCATTAGTCACGGCGTCGGGCGTCGGGGAAGATTTCAAAGGTCTCTACGCGTCGGTTGATCGAGTTTCACAAGTGGGGACGTTAAGTGCTGCTTACAAGCCGTTTAATTTAGGTGGTGGCAGCACTTTGATTGAAAATATGAAATTGCAATTAGCGCCGGAGCGGCTCGGTGATCGTAAGGGATTACTAGGCTCACTCGACAAGTTGAAACGTCAGGTTGACACGGCGAGAGAGTTACAAGGTCAGGATCGAT
>JAYZBF010000156.1:0-11609 GCA_036338835.1 Planctomycetota bacterium | reverse complement strand
GTGGATTTTTGGAACCAGGCCGCCAAGCAGGGTAATGTAATTCATGCAAATTTAGCAGGAACTGTTACCGGACCTGTGTTCGGGGGGTTTGTCGCTGAACTACATCACGTCGCCTTTACTGGCCCAAGCAAAACCGACACGGTGCTCACAGAAAAATGGAAGGTCGTTGTCTACCAACAAGACGAATTGTTTTTAATTGATTTTACTTCGACGCAGAAATGCGCGACCGCTGATCCTTTGGTATTGCAAGAATATCATTACGGGGGCTGGGCAATCCGCGGCCGTCGCAACTGGGGGAAAACTACCGCAGGTGCAGGGTTTCTAACAAGCGAAGGCAAAAATCGCGACGCCGGAAATCACACTCGACCCAAATGGGTTAATATTCATGGCCCAGTCTCGGATAACAAGCAAGCAGGAATTACCGTACTCAACCACCCAGATAACTATCGTTTTCCGCAGCCAGTCCGTTTACATCCAACCAAGCCTTATTTTTGTTGGGCACCGATGGTATTAGGTAACTACAAGATCGAACCTAACAAACCTCTTGTCACCCGGTATCGAATGGTCGTCCATCATGGCAAAGTCAACGCCGCAAAGATGACGGAACTGTACAACGACTTTGCCCACCCCGCTGTCGGCAGCACTGAAAAATAAGGTGGCTGTCAATTCGTGGTTAGAATTTCGCGAATAATTCTAGCTTCTTCAACACCAGTCAAGCGATCCTTGAGGCCATTGCGCTCGAAATAAAGATGTTCATATTCCAAACCTAATTGGTGCAATATCGTAGCGTGCCAATCGGCAACCGTGATCCGATTTTCGACGGCGGCAAATCCTAGATCGTCCGTCGCGCCAACAGTTGCACCACCTTGCACTCCGCCGCCGGCCATCCAGGTGATCATGGCGTTCTTATTATGATCTCGCCCAGCATTACCAGTATTTTTGTCACCTGGCAATTGAGCAATCGGTAAGCGACCAAATTCACCTCCCCAGACCACTAACGTTGAATCCAACAAGCCCCGCTGTTTCAAGTCTTTAAGCAACCCAGCAATCGGCAAATCGGTCCGCTCACATGCGGCGCGACAACCCTTCTCAAGGCCTGTATGATTGTCCCAAATCTGGAAATTAATAAACAGTTGAACAAATCGAACTCCCCGTTCCACGAGTCGCCGCGCATACAAACACCGCCGACCATAGGAATCCGTCGGTTCCTCACCGATTCCATACATCGCTAAAGTGGCCTTGGTCTCTTGGGTAATGTCCAATACATCTGTAGCCGCTAGTTGCATTCTTGCGGCTAATTCGTAACTCGCGATCCGCGCATCAAGTTGCAATTGCCCCGGTCGATTCTCCAAGTGGATGCGATCTAATCCAGCAATTAAATCTCGCTCCAACTCCGTTACCTGGTTCGGCTCCTCAAACGCTGGCTCAAGATTCAACACAGGCGATCCGGTGCTGCGAAAGCGAGTGCCCTGAAAGGTCGGTGGCAAATACCCAGCCTGCCAATTCTGTGTTTGGTTTACCGGCAAACCCAGCGGATCATCCAACACAACGTATGCCGGCAAATTTTGATTTTCCGTGCCAAGTCCATACGACACCCATGACCCCATAGCGGGCAATCCGGGCATTTCTTGACCACCATGGATTTTAAACAACGCCGGTTCATGGGTTAGGTTCGTCGTATACATCGACTTGATAACCGCTAAGTCGTCCGCACAGCTCGATAAATGCGGAAGCACATCAGAGATCCAATGCCCCGCTTCACCGTGTTGAGCAAATCGATAAGGGGCCTTCATCAAAGCGCCTGCCGCGGCTGGACTTTCCACCTCGCTAGCTAGGTCATCGAAATACGATTCGCCGTGACGTTTATCCAACTCGGGCTTCGGATCAAAAAGATCCATTTGGCTCGGCCCACCGTTCATAAACAGATGAATCACCGATTGAGCGGAAGCATTCAGCTGTGCCACACGTTGCTGTTGACCAAGGGGGCCACGAAGTTTGGCCTTGCTTTGAGGCTGCTCGCCATAAATATCTGTAGAAAATATACTCGTCAACGCAGCAGCCTTGAGACCAGCAGCAGTGCGCTGCATCCAGCTTCGGCGAGTTATTGGCTGCTTGATCATCGATTTATTATTCTCATAAAATCCATCGTTCTTAATCAACATATAAAAAGGCTGCCGAAATAATCAAAGCAAGACAAAGATTGACCAGTGCTTTATCCGCAGCGTCAGCCGCTTGCTCACTTTGCCATTGTTCTGTCAATTTTTCCAAGAACAAACTTGCCACTTGCATTTCTGCATCCGAGGGCTCACGTCCAGTCGCACATAAATATGCATAGGTAATTCGCTGCCCACTATCATTTCCCACGTCCGCTTTTACTCGCTCTGCGAACAACTCCGTCCAGTGATGTATCTGCTTGTCGTTCATCAGGTGCAGAGCCTGAGGTGCTACTGTCGATTCCGTTCTTTCAACACAATTGGGACTCATCCGTGGTCGATCAAAATTCACCAACAATGTTGGCATCGTTGTCCGTCGATGCAGCACGTAGATACTGCGCCGCCACCCTCCCTCAGTGTCCTTGGAGACAACTAGCCCGTCCGCTCTGGGTGTCACACCATCCGCTGGCCCAAAAGGTTGCAGCGAAAGCACGTTCGCGATTGCCAACAAGCTATCCCGTACCATTTCAGCATCTAATCGTCTCATCGGCATCCGTGCTAACCATATATTCTCGGGATCCTGCACGAGGTGCTTGTCGTTTATGCTCGACGATTGTTGATATGTTCGACTGGTTGCTATCAGGTAATGAATACGTTTGACGCTCCAACCGTTTTCCATAAACTCAGCGGAAAGCCAATCCAACAGTTGAGGATGTGACGGCCGAGCGCCTGCGAGTCCAAAGTTTTCTAGAGTTGATACTAGACCTTTCGCAAAATGATGCTTCCAGATGCGATTCACCATGACCCGTGCCGTCAGTGGGTGCTCTCGTTGAACCGTCCACCGCGCCAAGGCGAGCCGGCGACCGGTACTGACAATTCGATTACCATCCGAGTCGCCTGTTGTGAGTGGATTTACAACAAATTCCGTTTTTCCATCAGTCAACACAGAGGGTACTCCCGCGTCTACTCGCCTCGCCGGAGTGAGATAATTGCCACGGGTTAATATATAAGTCGCTGAGGGGTCACCGTCATCCCATAAGGCCCGTATTTTCGTCGGCGTCTGTAATTTTTCTTTCAACGCCAGAATAGCTTTAGTTTGTCTCTTTCGATATTCAGCAAACGCGTTGTCCTGAAGTTCAACGTCCTTGATCGTTACGGTCAAATATTTTTCAAATCGCTCAGCCAGATAGGTTTGAATCTTGTTTCTCTGCTCTTTTGCAATGCCAAGCATTTTTTTCACGTCCATTCGAATACTCAGAGGAACTTCCAACAGCCTAGCGGTAACAACTTTGGAAATCTCCATCTCTTCACGGCTTGTTAACGCACGTTGCAATACATCTATTTCCCCTTGCCATGTTTCATTATTTGCCTCCAACGCTAAGCGATCGCTGGTCTTCATTAACGGTAAATACCTCGCCGGTTTGTGACGACCGGTACCCCGTTCTAAAGGAGCATACCAATGGTTTTCATCGAGTGCCCCTTTGAATACATCGAGCAATCGATAAAAATCTTGTTGGGGAATGGGATCAAATTTGTGTGAATGACAACGAGCACACTTGATCGTTAACCCGAGAATAGCTGAACTATAGACTTCTATAACGCTATTGATATACCGCTGGCGATCGGGCACAAATCCCGTAATATTAGAGAACGTCCCGTCGGAACTTTGTCGTAAGAATCCGGTGGCGACGAGGTTATCATACACTTCAGCCGTGATCTGATCGGCATCCGAATAATCTCCCAATTCATCACCTGCTAATTGCTGGGTGATGAAATCCGCATAGGGTTTATCTTGGTTGAAACTTTTGATGACATAATCGCGATAAAGGTAATTCCATGGACGCGGGGGATCCGATTCTTGAATGCCTTCGCTGTCCGCATAGCCTGCTAGGTCAAGCCATAGTCCACCCCAGCGTTCGCCGTAGGCGGGCGAGGCTAAGACTTCATCGACCAATCGCTCATAGGCGATTGGGTCAGCGTCATTGATAAATTCAAGGATTTGTTGCGGAGTCGGAGGGACACCAAGCAAATCTAGGTAGAGACGACGGATGAGTGTCGATCGGGACGCTCGCTGGGAAAAATCAAGACTGTGCTTTTTTAATTGTTGATGAATATATGCATCAACTGGATTGTGTAGAGTTACATTATTCGGAGTTACAGGATCCGTTGCTGGAACAACCGATACGGGAACAGCAGGACGCTTAACTTCACCAAACGACCAAAACTGCCGATCCTCATTTGTGACTAAACTATCGCCTGCAGAATTTGCAGGATCAGCTTTGTCTCCATCTACCATCGCTCCTTGTGCAATCCATTGTTCAAGACGTGAAATTTCACTAGCGGTAATCACCTGAATACTAACTTCCACAATCCGGCGTTTGGGGGGCATTTCACCTGCGTGAATTTTCTTGAGTAATAGGCTGTCATCCGGTTTTCCTGGGACTAATGCTGGCCCCGATTTACCTCCCCTTAACATTGAATCGAGAGACCGCAAGTCCAAGTCGCCCTCTTGTAATCGCTTGCCGTGACAAACAGTACACCGCAACTCTAAGATTGGTAACACCTGAGCATCACTAACGCGCTGGGGCTGTATCCGTCGTGTAACTTCATCTGACTTTAACCATTTCCAAAATGTCTGTTTTTCAGCGTCAGTCAGTTGCGGAGAATCTTCCGGTGGCATGGCTTCGCTATCCACCATTTTCCACAGCAATGAATTGGCTGCAGCTTTATCAATTGCCAGGCCCGACTCACCGCCGGCAAATACGCCCGCTAGGGATGTTAGATTCAAACCAGCTTTAGGGTTCTTGGCATTATGGCAGCTGCCGCATTTGGTTCGCAAAATCTGTAATGCCGCTGCTGAGTCGTCGGCGACTGCAGTGCTGTGACAAATATGACCGAGCAAGAGCGCAGTGATCATCATGATCGCTGCTGCTTTCGAGTTTTGGTCGAGTATTTTCATTACTGTATATACATAAATTCTAACGTGTTAAAAATTACCATGCAAAGATCTGTATAGACAGACGCGTCGACTTGGTTCATCCCGACGGGATTTGGAATCGGCGTGGCATATTTTCGCCCTACCGAAACATCTTCAAGCACCCTGTTTCGCTGACCCTGTAGAAATCTCTGCGCCTTTTGCATCAACCACTTATCGGGCTCGCGACCAAACCCTCGCCGGATCGCTTCCTTTATAAACTCTTCGTCGGATTCTGTGTTTCTTAAAATATCACCTGCCATCTGGCGGGAAAGATCGAGTGTCAAATGTGAATTCAACAGCACCAAAGCCTGGAGAGGTGTTGTGGATTGATTTCGCACTGGGCAACTATTGTTAGCAGCGGGCCGATCAAAGGTTGCAAAAAACGGATATCTAAAATTCCTTCTCGCAAACACATAAATACTACGGCGGTAATGATCGGCTTCGCCTGGTGATTGTTCCCAATGACCTTTCAGTAAGGTGGATTTAAGTTCCGCTTGAATGGGAGGTCGCACACCGGCACCTCCCATTTCATTATTTGTGATGCCCGCCACCGCCAGCATCGCATTACGCAGATTTTCCCCAGACAATCGTTGCATGGGAAATCTGGTGAGATATTCATTCCGAGGATCTCTTTGCTTTCGATTTTCCCAAGCAGTTGCCGACACGTCACTTGTTGCATTTTCCGGTACACTTGCCTGACAATAAGTCGCACTTGTCAAAATAAGTCGGTGAATAGCCTTCAGGTCCCATTTGTTTGATATTAATTCCGCCGCCAACCAGTCTAACAATTGAGGGTGCGTTGGAGCGGACCCCAACAGTCCAAATTCTGATGGTGTATCAACCAGTCCCCGTCCGAAATGTTGCTGCCAAATTCTATTGACCATGACTCGAGCGGTTAACGGATTGCTTGTATCCATCAGCCAGCGGCTCAATGCCAATCGCCGACCAGAGGTCTTTGTAGGTGTCGTCTCGATTTCATAATTCGCCAACTGGCCAATAATCCGTAGAAACCCTGGCTCAACTTGTGCTCCGTGCTGGTCATGTTCTCCCCGTTCCATAATATAGGAGCGTTCAGCATTGTAGCCCTCCGCAGATACGTTTGGCTCAACCATAACATCTATGCTCTTATTACGCTTGACTTGAATGCCCGGTTGAAACAGCGCCCGTAAACGATAGAAATCTGCTTGGCTAACGGGATCATATTTATGGTCATGGCACTGGGCGCAACCGATTTGCAAACCTAAAAATACCGCACCAATTGTCGCCGTTACTTCATTGAGCAGCACATGTTTTCGTAAATCTTGCGAGTTGATATCGGGCATATCAGGCCCCGATAAACAAAACATCGTCGCGGTGGAATCAACTTGGTCTCGTGGTAATTCGTCACCAGCAAGTTGAAGTGTCACAAATTCGTCATACGGTATATTTCGATTAAATGCATTAATCACCCAATCTCGATATTTCCAAGCATTCTTTCGAACGAGGTCGTGTTCAAATCCGTCAGTTTCTGCGAACCTTGCCAAGTCCAACCATAGCTGTGCCTGCCGTTGACCATACAGTGGTGATGCCAACATGCGTTCAACGGTATGTTGATGGTTCTCTGGTGGATCGCTTTCATAAGCACCAACGGTACCTAAAACATCTAACGACATTCGCCGCTGCAACACGTATGTTTTTGCGCGAGGCATCGGTGACAGCCCTTGCTGCTGCATAGCCGCCAGAATAAACATATCAACCGGATTTTGTGCCCACTTTGAACTTATAACCACGGGCAGCGATGGGCGTGCAACCGGCTGAAACGCCCAATGTTCTCGATCCGTCGCTACAATTGGCGGTTCAATTACCGCTGGAACAGATTCTTGACTCGCTAACATAGCAGGGACTATAAGCAAACACAATGCGAGCAAATATTTAAGATTTGATGCGTTTACCTGCATTAGATTGCTTTCACCACTTGGGCATGTGCTGGGCCGGTCAATCTCTGCTCTAAGCCATTATGAAAGAAGGAAAGCTCTTCATGGTCTAAGCCAAGCAGATGTAATATTGTCGCATGGAAATCATTGACGTGAACTTTGTCTACCTCTGCTCGCAATCCAATTTCGTCAGTCGCCCCGATGGCGCGACCTCCTTCAATCCCAGCTCCAGCCAACCAACTACTATACCCCCAAGGATTATGATCGCGACCTTTGCCTTGCTCGCTCATCGGCATACGGCCAAACTCACCACCCCAGATAATTAATGTGTCTTCCAGCAATCCGCGTTGTTTTAAATCGGTTAACAATCCCGCTATGGGAAGATCCGTCTGCTCACAATACTGAGTATGATTGGACAACACATCGGAGTGGGCATCCCAGCCATTGGTATTACCGGAATAGACCTGAACAAACCGTACGCCTTTTTCGATCATCCGCCGTGCCAGCAAACATCGCTTGCCAAATTCAGCGGTGACCTTGTTGTCGAGCCCATACAGTTTGTGCGTCAATTGCGTTTCCTGGGAAATATCAACCAAGTCCGGAGCCGCCGTTTGCATCCGATAAGCCATCTCATACGCTTGCACCCGCGCCTTCAATGCACGTTCACTTGGGTTCGAGTTCATAAACTGTTGGTTGAGTTGCTGGATGAACCCTAATGATCCGCGTTGCTGAGTTAAGCTAACGGATGTTTGCGGCACCAAATCAAGAATCGGTGCTGCGCCGCTACGCATCGTCACTCCCTGATAGACTCCTGGTAAGTATCCACTACCCCACGCTGGTGGTCCCCCTTTGAGGCCACCGCCCGGATCCGGTAGCACAACGAATGCTGGTAAATTTTCGTTCAGCGATCCAAGGCCATACGTCACCCAACTCCCAATGCTCGGATGCCCCATGAAGGTTTTGCCGGTGTTCATTTGGTAAACGGATTGTGGATGATTAACACTGTCACCATGCATCGAACGGATTACGCACAATTGATCTGCATGTCTGGCAATATGAGGTAAGAAATCACTAATCTGTAATCCCGAATTGCCTCGTTTGCGGAACCGCTTTAGCGGCCCGAGAAGTGGGTTTTTAGAAACATCTCGACGGGTCATCACGTTTCCAAAGGACTTCGGAAGTGTTTGCCCCGCATATTTTACAAGTGCCGGCTTCGGATCGAACAAATCAACATGACTAGGACCGCCATGCATAAACAGCCAGATCACCCTCTTTGCGCGAGGTGTTTCAGTAGAACTGCGGGGGTTTTGTTGGGAGCTATCCGTGGGCTCGTTAGCGACGAGTTCATCCGCCCACATCGCGCGTAATGCCAACGCCCCTAGACCTCCACCGAGTGAAGACAACCAATGTCGACGCGTGCTCGTGTTGACTCTGGTCATTATTATTTACCCCCGTCGCCGCTGCATCAACTCACTGTACCGCTGTAGCGTTTGGCGTTGTCTCACCGAAAGACTTGATTCACCGCGTTGATGCACTTGTTCTAATATCTTCTCAGCGCGAGCAATTAACTGCTCATCGGCACTAAGCTCATCAGTGACGGGCTTATGTATTTTGAGTTTCGTTTTCGGTTTGCGCTTAGTCTTGCCCAGATCGCTAAAATTCCATCCCAATTTAAAGTATAACGCGGCAAAAGCAGCGCCTCCTAAATGAACCTGCCAAGCGATTCCAGTGGAGTCACCGGCAGAAGATTGCACTCCCAAATAAATGTCGTAGCCAACATACATCAGGCCCACGATCCAAGCATCTAATGGGATAATCATCATTAATAATAACTTGGTTTTTGGATATAAAAAACAATACAGAATTACAACCGATACCACACCACCCGATGCACCTACCGCTCGGACAACAGGGAGTCCCTCAGGCAATGCCAAAAAATAATAACTTGCAGGAAAAATCAAACTGCTCACAATAATCGCTAACAGATAGAACCTGAGAAATTCTTTAGCGCCATACCGCTGTTCCACAAACCTGCCGAACATCCACAAGCCGAACATGTTAAACGCAATGTGCATAACGCCAGAGTTGGTGTGCGGTCCCCAAGCAGCTGCATGCATAAAGCCGGCGGTGATTAACCGCCATATTTGCCACGGGTGTTCTGCGAAAAATGACGAGTCGATAGATAAAGCATCATAGATTTTATTGTTAAGCTGTGGATTACTATTGCCCGCTAGCCAGCACAGAATATAGACAACAACATTAGCAACGACTAATTTGTTCGTCATGGACATGGCACTCGCAGCGCGCATCATGCTCGGCGATGATGAGTCCGTGTCACTGTGATAGTAGTCTCGGTCGTAGATGCCCATAACCCAATTTTACTACAGCACGTAGAAAATATAGAGGCGCTAACGCAGTTTATTCAGGAGATTATTCCTCTGAATTAACGCCCGTGGCAGCAGGCGTCTTGGCATCAATTTCCGCTTCGAGGGCAGCTTGATCTTTGGCAAGCTTTTCAGCATAACCCTGATTGCGTTGGAAAATAGCTGCTAACTCTGTCGTCAACTTATCAACTTCCGCAGACAACCGACCGGCATACTCACCCGCTTCTACTTCGTCTCGACGATACAGCTCTAAATCCAATTCCAATCGCTTTTTTTCTTGCTTGCGAAATAAGATTTGAATGGATGCTTTGTTACGAGAATCCGTAATGCGCGCGATGTCGTCTAAGGCACTGTCATTGGTGAAGATGAGAGCAGCAACCCGCGTTGTATAACCATGAAATATATCGGTGAAGTTATGTACTGGGCGGACATAGTATTCAATAAGCTTCTCGGCAACCGGGTCAACACCTTCGGCTCCGGTCACCAAAATCGATACTGGAACGATACTTGTGTCTTGCACAATTTTTTCAGCAGTTGCAACAAAAATAATTTCATCTTTTTGGAACGTGATCGAATCGGATTTACCACCTAGGATCAAGCTTGTATATGCTTCAACATCCCCCTCCTTCTTGTGGTAAGTCACAACGCTTGGCGAGAAATGATGTAGCATTGGCACGACCGCTTCGCCCGCTCGGAAATCGCTGCCTACAATATTCGCTTGGATGTCGTCGCCGTTCACCTTTTGGTTCAATGTGTGATCTTCTGTAAAGCGAATTTTAAACCATATGTTACGTGGATTTGCTTCTCGATCCGCCAACGGGGATCCATCCGCTTTAAATCGCTCTCGCATTGCCGATAAGTCAATCCGCTGTAATTGCTGCTTCAGAGGATTCGTGACTGTATCAAAAACATGGTCGATATGAGCCGGATCCATCGTTCCGAACATCGGATCTGTGTTGTCTTCAAAACTCAAGGCTTGCTGCTTGTATTTGTTTTTTGGTTTCACAGCAAAGGGAGCATGTGCATCCGTTGGCATCTTCTGGTAAACCGCTACGCGGACGCCAGCCACCATGGCTTGAGGGTTGTAGATGGTAGGTGCAAACACATTTTTGAGAGTAATCACCGCACCGTTGACCGCTTCGACATTGTATTCGCCAAAATAGACATCCGGCACGTTTAGGGAAGCTTGGCCATCTGCATCTTGCATAAGAGCTTCGCGGAAAATCAAAAACCGATTGCCCACATCAACACCATGTTGCGCGTCTGGCAATGTAACCGCTGCTATGCTGTCGACAATGTTGGGGGTAAGTTGCATGTTGGTCAAATTGACGTTACGCCAAACTCGACCTCGGCCCATCAACGTTCGCTGATATTCATGTCGTATGCCGTTTAATGATTCCGCAATACTCGTGTCACTGACTAAAGAACCATCTGGTCTTGTGCCATGAAGTAATATCTGCAGATTTTCTTCCGCTTTAGCTCGAGCGACGGTGTTTTTTTCATATTGCATTGTCCACTCGTGCCGAACTTCCAACACGATACCCGCAAACGCAAATAATACTACGTTTGCACCCAATAGCAAAAACATCATGAAGATGTGAAACCAACGCCACTGCTTAATGGATAAAAAAAGCATGACATTAAAGATCAAGCCGTAAACGACTATGACAATTTCTATTGTGCCCATTGATATTCTTCTCTCTACTGTGAAACAAAACCTTCTAGAGCCAAATTGGGGCCCGAGTTAATAGAATCACAAAACGTGCTTCTATTATATACATTCCCCTAAATAAAATTAGTCACCTAGTCTTCTATCGAGTTTTTAAGTACTCCAAAAATACCTCAACAGCCGAATTTAGCAAGGTTTCTACTAGTTTCATGCATTTTTCACGTGCCAATTATAGCCCTGAAGAAACACGAGACTAACCTATTTCTTAGGCTCAATACTAGAAAACAGGCCCTTGCTAAGTAAGCTATTTACTTGCTTCTTGTCTAGGTTCCCACGCTAGTTATCCCAATCTGGTTGAAAAACACCAAAATCTACATATTACGGCATATTTCCTTAAGCATTTGCTGATTCTGAACGATTCGCCGTCTAATGCGACCCGTTCCGGTATTGCTCGGTATAGCTTTCGTATCCGGAATATAGTCCCTAAACGCCCACAATCCGCCTCCCCAAGGC
>JAYZBF010000155.1:0-12259 GCA_036338835.1 Planctomycetota bacterium | reverse complement strand
CCAAACATCCTTTGTGAATACCCTATACCCCTTATCTTTACACGTCTTGTCCGAATATTAGGAATTTTCGTTACAGATTACCAGACTTACTTAACTATAACGCCAAACACTGACGATACCACCGTTAACAGAAAATTGGTTTATGTTTGTAGCGGTATGTTCCGTGGCCAAATTTTTCGTTGAGTCATTAAGATTGGTAAATAACAAAATGACCTTCCCCCAATTGAAATCGTCGTTCCTAGTATTATTGGCACTCACAGTCATGGTTCCCGCGACCCATGCCCAGAACTACGGACAGCGAAATTATTCCGGCCCGTTCATTGATTTTGATGAGTTCAATCCGAACTTTCAATTCTTTGCTCCGTTAGACAACACCCACTTCGGTGATTTCACGCCAAACATGGGTTGGTATTTCTCCTGGGACAAACTCAACTTCAAAACAATGCGGCCACGCGGTGAAGAAGCTTACGGTGGAGCGGACGATGGCTGGGGAAAACGGATCCAACTGGGATTCATGCGCCCCGACAATACCGGCTGGAGCTTCGGCACGACCACGCTCAATGGTCCCAACTTCTATGAAGAGTTAGTTGTGGAACGAAACAACCGAGTTGCAGAGGAAGACGATGGTGGCGGCGGTGGTGGCGGTGGTGGCGGTGGCGGTGGCGGCGAGACGACCCCTTCGCAGGACGAGAACAACCCAATCACAGGGCAACGTGACTACATTTTACGCGATTCCATCAACGCCATATCTCTTTCCGGTTGGGAAATCAATCGTACTTGGAGAATCAAAGAAAACGACAAGGGTCGCATCTGGGAACCATTCTTCGGAATACGCTATGATCAAATAATCGACGCCTATGAAAATGCAGAGTACAACCGTTACGACGACGCTGGATTGCCAGTGCCTCCACTTCCGGATCCAAATGATCCCACCAGTCCCGGTCCTGATGATGCGGCGATTGAAGAATACATTCGCGAACAAGCACGATTCCGCAATGACATGTTTGGTGGTCAACTTGGACTACGTTGGTACCAAACACAAAGCCATTGGTTACTCTCAAGTGAACTCCGCTTCTTTGCCTTCCATAACAACCAAATGCTACATACAAATCGTTTTCAAGAAATAACAACCGTAGATGTGGGGACCGGTGAAGAACCAACCACTGCCACTACCGATGAGCAAAACCTTTGGTTCAACAACGACGAATTTGTCTGGGGAGGCGAACTTCGAGCAGAAGCGGCCTACGAAATCACTCGCGATTTCAATCTTAAACTCGGCTTTAATGTGCTAAACTATGGACAAGGAGTTGGTCGGGGCAATGACATCGATGTCAACAACGACCGCCTCTTATCTTATGGGTTTAGTTTCGGGATTACGTTGAATCGATAGCGTAAAATCGTCTGTTCAATTAGCATCGCCAAGACACAGTAACAAAAGAGGGACGTCCCGTTATAGGACGTCCCTCTTTCGTATCGTCAACTAATTCCACAGCACCGAGGCCGTTGGATTAACTGGCTGGGGGGGTAATTGATTCTGCATCTGTATTGAATTCCAAGTACTTCGGATCGATCTTATTCAGCTCTTGGGCAACTGCATCAACTGTGCGAATGATTTGTTCTTCGCTATGCGTTGAGGTAATAAAGAATCGCAAACGAGCGGCAGATTCTTCGACGGCCGGATAAAGAATCGGTTGAACATTGATACCTAGCTCAAACAATTCATGTGACAACTGCAAAGCGTGCAATGAATTGCCAATCACAACTGGTACAACGGGTGTATTATTTCCGAGACCTGTATTTAATCCTCGTTTTCGTGCTTCAGCCAAGAAAAACCGCGAATTATGCTGCACCGCAGCTACCCGTTGAGGCTCATCTTCGAGTAATCGCAATGCCGCCAAAGCAGCTGCCGCGTTCGATGGGGGTAAACCCACACTGTATACGAATCCAGGAGAGGTGTATTTGAGATACTCAATCAACGCACGTGTACCTGCTATATATCCACCACAACTTCCAAACGTCTTGCTGAGTGTACCCATCCATATATCAACCTCACGGGCATCCACATCGAAATGCTCACTAATTCCACGCCCGTGGGCACCCATGGTCCCGATTGAATGTGCTTCATCGACCATCAAGAATACTTTATGACGTTTTTTCACCTCAATGAATTTTGGTAGTTCGGGGAAGTCGCCATCCATACTGTAGACGCCTTCTAACACCACAAGCACTCGGCGATATTCATGACGCACTTCGCTGAGGATATCATCCAATTCTTGCCAATCATTATGCTTAAACGGCCGGCGTCTGGCACCGGATAGTATCGCGCCTTGAATAATACTGTTATGCGACAGGCTATCATGCACGATTAGGTCTCCAGACCCTAACAGGTGACCAATCGTCGATTCATTAGTCGTATGTCCGCCCACATAAGTCATCGCATCTTCGACTCCAATAAAGTCTGCAATGCCACGTTCAAGTTCGCCATGGATCGGTTTTTCACCTGATACGAGGCGACTAGCGGAGACACTTGTTCCGTATTTCGCGGTCGCATCTTGGGCAGCTTTGACGACAACAGGATCGCCTGACATTCCAATATAGTTATAGCTGGCCCAACTCAACATTTCCCGACCATTGATAATAGTGGTATCACGAACGATTGCTTCGTGGACGCTAAAGAAAGGATTCGGAAGGCCGGTGGACGCCAACAATTTTTTAGTTTTCAACAAGCGACGATATTCTGGCATCTGGGAGAAATCGTAATCCGATTCAGGGATCTCCGATCGATTGGAGCTTAATGTGACAACCGACTTAGATAGCGCATCGAGCGATTGGGAAATATCGCCGAAGTTGTCTCGGACGGCATTCACAACTGCAGCAATAGTATCGATATCTTGCAGCACTTCCTCGGGAAATCGCTTTCCAAAGAATTCTTCAATGCCATTAGCGATCTGTAACCGTTCTAGTGAATCAAGACCGAGATCAGAAACGATATTTGTTTCTAGTGTTAGATCTTTGGCTCGTTCACGACCAACTTCACGGATCTGTCTCATCACCAATTCGACTAATGCGGGGTCTTCTTTACCTGTGGCTACTTTGGCGCGAACTTTAGGAGTAGGCATCGAAACCTGATCGGCATTCTCCCAGACAAACCAAGATGCAATTGTTTTCAAACTTTCGATTTTGAAGTTATCCCGACATGCGTGACGTTGGATTTTCCCGCTCGAAGTTTTCGGAATGGATCCAAATCTAACCAAGACGATCCCATCCGGTGGAACGTCGTGTTCGGCTGCGACATCGTGACGAATCGACTGAATCACGTCCGACCAATCTTTTCGCCGAGCGCGTTGTACTTCCGCAACAACAATCAAGCGTTCTCGGTCGTCGATATCAACTGCAAAGGCGCCTACCGCACCATTCTGCAAACGATTACTCGACTGCTCAACAGTCAGTTCAATATCTTGTGGATAACGATTCACACCCCGGATGATAATAAGATCTTTCATGCGTCCAGTAACAAATAGGTCGTCGTCACGAATGAATCCAAGATCACCGGTTCGCAAATAGGGCCCTGTAGTACTGTCTGCCAACTTGGCTTCAAATGTTTGTTGAGATCGCGCCGGCTTATTCCAATATCCTTTGCCCACGCTGGGACTGTTGATCCAAATCTCACCGACCTTGCCGTGGGACAATCGTTTGTAGGTTTGAGGGTCGACAATTGCTACGTCTTCGTTTGGCAAAACTTTGCCACACCCCACAAGAACCCGCGCTCCTTCGGCATCTGGACTAATTGGAACAACGCGGTGTTCATGCAATGAGTCATTGTCAAATGCTTGAAATGTCGGTTTTTCAGCGCGAATTTTCCCAGTAACAAACAGAGTTGTTTCGGCCATACCATAGCAAGGATATAACGCATTTTCATTGAATCCAATCGATTCAAAGCGGCGAGCGAAATTCTGCAATGTCGATGAACGGATGGGTTCTGCACCATTATAGGCCAGCGCCCAACTGCTAATATCAAGTCCTTCCATTTCTTCGTCCGTGATGTGCTGCGTACATAGGTCGTAGGCAAAATTTGGACCACCGGAGATGGTAATTCCATAATTGGAGATAGTTCGCAGCCATCGAACTGGCTTTTGCAGAAACGCCATCGGCGACATGAAGACAGTCGGGCATCCGGTGAACAGTGGATTTAACAATCCCCCGACCAAGCCCATCTCATGATACGAAGGCAACCACGACATTCCGCGCGTCGATTGGTCGGTTTCAAACGCATAAGCAATCATTGCCAAATTTTGAATCAGATTACCGTGTGAGATCATCACACCTTTAGGATTGCCTGTCGATCCCGACGTATATTGAAGAAAGGCCAAATCGTCGGCTTGTAACTCAGGTTTCGTCCAATCATCTTTTTGGTTCAACGATACGTTTTCAGTCGCAATCCATGGAATTGCTTTCAATCGCGGGAAGTCTTCTAGCATCGTTTCCGCTCGTTCGATCACATCTGACGACGCTAATACCACCTTGGGTTTGGCATCATCGGAAATTGATTCAATGCGATTCATACTGCGGTTACGGCGGGGGGGATAAGCCGGAACAGCGATCGCACCAGCATAAAGGCATCCGAGGAAGCCTTTCAAGAAATCCACGCCAGGCCCGTAGAGTAGTAGTACCCGTTCGCCTCGAATGTCATATTGCGAGAGTTGGACAGCAATAGCGCGGGCTGCGTCATGTAAATCTGTATACGTAACCAAAACTTCATCTTGCTCTCCATCCTTTAAGAATGTGAATCCAAGATGATCCGGCTTCTCGCGAGACCAATACTCAAGCGAGTCAACCAAATGGGTTGTTGTTGGTTTGTAAGGGGCAAATAAACGATCAATGTTCACTGCGCAAACACTCCGTTACCAAATTTGTTGCTGAAATATATACATTGAAATAATCAAATTCCGCCAACTTTGGCTTAAAACAGGCAATGATTCATTTCTCAGACTAACACGGGTTTTCAAATCTATCAAACGTCCTTACACCGCTTTTCGTACTTCCACATACGTGGCACTATACGAAGTCGTCATAACCCGCATGATTAATACCTAATTGCCTACCTATCTAACCATCCATGTTCTTGGTAAACAATTGCAATTCCACAAATCCTTCGCAAAACCGCTGGATAATAGGCCGTATCAAAAACCGCCTACTATCCCCGTGTGCAATGAATCGACATTTCAGCAAAGCGAACACAACCTTTAGTTATTACACCGCTAAAACAGGGATACTGTGTAAAATGGAACCAACCGGTACATCTTAATATGACACGGATAAGACAATTCTCAGACAATCTCATGCAACTAACCTACGAACAACTCAAAAGTCACGGTGCCAGTATCCGCCGATTCAAGAATACTCAAATTCACACAATTGATTTAAGCCAAGTAAATTGTGTCGTTGATGATTCGTTTGTGCAGCAACTCCAATCGCACGCGACCTTAGTCGAACTCAACCTGTCAGATTCAAACATCACTAACCAAGCCGTGCAAGATTTAACACACTTCTCGAAACTCACTTCACTGAATCTAAAAAACACCGCTATTACTGGTGACTGCGTTGATGCGTTGCTAGAGATGCAACAACTAAAACTGCTCATCTTGAGCAACACAGAAATCGCGGTAACAAGCATCGAAGAAATCCGCCCTCGCATGATCAACACTCGCATCATCTATTTACAATAGCTTGCCACCGTTACCGGAGCGGTTAATACAATTCAGATATCGGTGTGCCATGTTCCAAAATCCGTCGAGGGCGTCCCTGATAATCAGCCACCATGCCCTCGTGATCAATTCCTAACGACGCATACATCGTTGCGGCAACATCCCCCGGAGAATAAGGTCGAGTGGTAACCGCTGTCCCACTTTTATCTGTCGCACCGATAACTTGACCTCTTTTAACACCACCACCGGTGACAAATATAGAGCCAGCTGCTCCCCAGTGGTCGCGACCGCCATTGGCGTTAATTTTCGGAGTACGACCGAATTCGGTTAAGAAGACAACCAGTGTGCGCTCGAGCAACCCGCGCTGTTCCATGTCATTTATTAGAGCTGCGAACGCTTTGTCCAATCCCGCTAGATGATACCCACGGCGAACCATGTCTTGAATCGGTGGATGGTTTTGGCTGGCAGCGTTGTGGTTATCCCACACATTTCCGTAATCAGAATCGTACCCATAATCGAGCACGACGAATCGAGCGCCTGCCTCAATCAGCCTCCGCGACATTAAACACCGTCCTCCAAGCTTGGTGCGGCCATATGTATCTCGAACTTGACGCGGCTCATCCTTGATTTCAAATGCATCTCGAATTCGATTCGTCGACAACATTTCTACCGCACCTTGGAATTTTGACTCCGCTGCTACTAAAGACTGGTCTCGATTCAGATTTCGCAACGACTGGTCAAACTGTTGTCTTAGTGAGATTCGGCGAGACAATCGCATGAGCGGTACTTCCGATGACAGCGACAATGATTTGGGTGT
This sequence comes from Planctomycetota bacterium, assembly GCA_036338835.1. GTDB lineage: Bacteria > Planctomycetota > Planctomycetia > Pirellulales > Pirellulaceae > UBA721. Next base: position 5,737 of record JAYZBF010000155.1, on the reverse strand, counting down.
GAGGTCTTCGTCAAATCGCGCTGGAGGATTATCAAGTTTGTCGCCGACAGTAAAATCAGCGGGCTTGGGCAATCCTCCCACACAATAGGGCAAATATTGACTCCCCATCCAACCACTTTGAAACAGATTATGTGGAGGTGGCCCGGGCCGAGTTATTCCGGGCAAACAAATATAACCGGGTAAACCGTTACGAGGGCCATTAAAGTGCGACACAATCGAGCCAATGTTAGGCTCCGAGAACAGGGAATTTCGATCTACTTTTCTGCCCGTTAGCGTATAGACCTGACTTAGCAGATGATCGTTGCTATCGTGCGAAAAACTACGAATGAGGCTTATCTTGTGGGCGATCTTGGACATCTCGCTCATCGTGTCACCAAACCAGACACCCGGCAACGACGTTTGCGTATCCTGCAATCGGCCACGGACTTCAAGAGGTGCCTCCATCTTCGGGTCAAACGACTCGAATTGAGTTACACCGCCTGCCATCCACAACACCAGCACACTATCCGCGTGTGCATCACCAGCAACCACTTTAGCTTGCAGGGCATTTCCCCATGGACTAAACGCCATCGCTGTTGAACCTAAAGTCAATGCGCCGACTTTCAATAGACCTCGGCGATCAATCGTAATATCTTTTTGCAGCATCGAGTTTCAATTCCTCTGCAATCATTATCGTCCACGGACTAGCTTAATGCAAACCTAATCCCCGCATTCAAGTGCTGACGCACGGCGCAACAAGCGCAGAATGGCACAAGCACACGTTTTGGGATTTCCTTGTAAATAGGCTGGCTATATGGCAAGCTTATTTAGGAAACATCTTTCCGCCATAAACCGCTGTTGCACCTAGTTCTTGCTCGATACGCAACAACTGATTGTATTTAGCCATCCGATCGCTACGAGAGGCAGAACCGGTTTTGATTTGGCCCGTATTCATCGCTACCGCAAGATCCGCAATCGTTGAATCTTCCGTTTCACCGCTGCGGTGACTCGCAATGCTACTGAAGCCTGCCAAATGTGCCATTTGGATTGCTTCGACCGTTTCGGTCAACGTTCCAATTTGGTTCACTTTGATGAGAATGCTATTCGCAATGCCCTCATCAATCCCGCGCTTGAGTCGCTCCGTATTGGTGACAAACAGGTCGTCACCAACGAGCTGAACATTTTCGCCAATGGCTTGGGTCATTTGCTTCCAACCATCCCAATCATCTTCGGCACAGCCATCTTCGATAGAGCAAATAGGATATTTTGAAGCCCAATCTTGTAGCAAGGCCACCATGTCTGAGGTGGAGATATCTTCACCGTCAAACGTATAGAGTCCGGTTTCAGTAGAATAAAACTCTGTTGAGGCAACATCCAAGGCGATTGACACTTGCGAACCAGCTTCATAGCCAGCCTTATCAATCGCTTCCATAATCAGCACAAGTGCTTCTTGATTACTTGCTAGATCCGGTGCAAAACCACCTTCATCACCTACAGAAGTATTTAATCCTTTGTTGCTGAGTACTTTCTTTAAGGTGTGGAAAATCTCGCAGCCACAACGCAAGGCCTCTGAAAAGGTATCAAAGCCTAGAGGCATAACCATAAATTCCTGCACGTCCACTGAATTATCTGCATGTTCGCCACCATTTAAAATGTTCATCATCGGTGCTGGGACCGTAGTCGCAGCCGCTCCACCTAAATAGCGATAGAGTGGTTGGGAGGTGGCAACTGCAGCAGCTTTTGCCGTTGCTAAGGAAACGCCAAGAATCGCGTTAGCTCCAAGAGCACTTTTGTTAGGAGTTCCATCGAGGGCAATCATCGCTCGGTCGATTGCTTGTTGATCCAACGCGTCATAGCCCACCAACTCTGCAGCTATCGTCGTATTGATGTTTTCTACAGCCTGTAGCACTCCCTTGCCCATATACACGGATTCGTCACCATCACGCGATTCCCACGCCTCATGGGCACCGGTACTGGCTCCACTGGGTACAGCTGCACGTCCAAATGAACCATCTGCCAATAAAACATCCGCTTCAACCGTCGGGTTCCCACGACTGTCCAATATTTGACGACCTACGATATCCGCAATATAACTCATCCGTTATTCCTATTCGTTGTAAGCTGGTAAATACAATAACACAAACGAATCTATTTTGTGCTTCAGTTACTGGTTTTCACTGTCCATATCATTGTGCCGCACAGATACCATTTTGGCTAGACGTGCTATTCACAGGTAAAAGCAGTTTACCCTCTGAAGAGGAGCGGTTACATTCAATGTGTTCGGCAAACGCACATCATGCATTTGACAATTACCTCAGATATTCTTCATTGCAACAGACTGCATCATCAGTTGTTCAATCATTAGGAAATAAATCATGTTTACTGGGTTAGTGGAGACCATCGGGCGCGTTCATACACTTGAGCCTCGTACCGCAGGTGTCCGATTAGTCATCGATGCGTCAACCATTGTTGAGGGTATTGAAATTGGGGACAGTATCGCCATTAACGGATGTTGCCTAACTGTTGTGCAGATCACCGAAACACTTCTTGGTTTTGACGCCGGTCCAGAAACATTAGCATGTACAAATCTCGGGCAGAAGAAAGTCGGCGATAACATCAACCTAGAACGATCTGTTTGTTTAGGTGATCGTCTCGGAGGGCATATCGTCACTGGCCATATCGACGGACTTGGTGAGTTCGTCCAACGCGAGGACGAACAAGACTGGTCCACTTTCTGGTTTGCAGCACCATCTAAATTATCGCTGCAAATGGCGGCCAAAGGTTCCATCACAGTGGACGGCATCAGCTTAACACTCGTTAATGTCACCGATGAGAAGTTCAGCGTTGCCCTGATTCCACACACATTAGAAGTCACTACACTCGGTGAATTACAAGTCGGCGACCAAGTCAATCTAGAAACAGACCTGTTGGCCAAATACGTGCAACGCCAAATGGCAACCATTGCGGGCGCTCCGAACAACTAAGCTTGCATACTACATATAACACAAACAATCTTCTCACTACCTCTTAAAATATTTATGGCCAACCGTCAAACAATTTCATTTATTAAACGTCGACTCAGTGAGGCAGGTATCTATCCTGTTTCCCGTTATGGCCAGAATTTCCTCACTGACTTGAACCTCGTCCGCATGATCGCTGATTCCGCCGAACTTGGTCCACAAGATATTGCGCTGGAAATTGGTACGGGTACGGGGTCGCTAACGGCCATGATCGCTGAAAAAGCTGGTCACGTTATCACCGTGGAAATAGACAAAAACCTACATCAACTCGCTCGTGAAGAACTCGCTTCATTCAGCAACATCACTTTCCTACAGCAGGATGCGTTACGCAACAAAAACAACTTCAGCCTAGAGTTATTAGATGCGATTGCAACGGCGATGTCACAAATCGACGGCGCTCAATTGAAGTTAGTTGCCAATCTTCCATACAACATTGCGACACCGATCATCTCAAACCTGTTAACTCACGAAGACTTCGTCCCAACATCGATGACAGCAACCATCCAAAAGGAACTCGGGGACCGTATCGTCGCACGCCCAGCCACCAGTGACTTTGGCTCATTGAGTTTATGGATCCAAGCTCAATGCGATGCAGAGATCGTCCGCATCATGAACCCCTCAGTATTTTGGCCGCGCCCTAAAGTCCATTCGGCTATCGTGCACATCGTCACCAACCCAGAAAAACGAGCCCGCATCAAGGATTTAAAGAATTATCAGACTTTCATCCGATCCGTTTTTATTCATCGGCGCAAGTATTTACGTAGTGTCTTGATCAACGTGTTTAAAAATCAGCTAACACGCCAAGACGTCGATGAAGTGTTAGAATCCATGGGTCTCAAAGGTGAGTATCGCGCGGAACAACTGGCTGTGGCTGTTATGATTGAACTATGCGAACGGCTTTACGAACGTGTTACCACTGTAGAACAGGAAGGCAATTCACAATGAAATTCGTTGAAATAACCGGCGCGGCACTCGTTCAGTTAGTCGCCGACGATGAAATCCATGCGGACGATCTCGTGACGGCCGGAGTCGTCGATGATTGCATCGTCAGAATCAATGAACAGGGCGATATTGAGGTTCGCCGCCCAACTCAATGGGAACTCATTGGAGGATTGTTAGGTGATTACGAAAATCGTATCCGGCAACAAACAGGCATAGACTGGGTTTAAGCTATGTGTCCTAATGAATGCAACAATGAGGAACTGGAATAGCAGGAAGTGGAAGCACACCTGGTGGTGGCCGCGGTCTTCAAAACCGACGAGCCGTGCGTGAACCGTAGGGCTGGTGGGTTCGATTCCCATACACTTCCGCCATTTCCAACAGTTGCAACAGTTGCAAACCATTTTCAAATATAAGTGCCACAACAAAGGCCTGTCATTCTGGTCGTTAATTCGCATGGAAAAAGCAACCGTTATTAATACCGAAACGGAAAATTGCTCCGAGGACGTTAGCCCCGCAGCGAACGCAACCACTCGGCCAAAACTAACCGAATCGATTTGGTTTTGGGGTTATCTCTTTAGCACAGCTGCTTTGATTATTCTATTCGTGATGCAGTCTAAAATAAGTTCGCGGCAAATCGATGAACAACGAAATTTCCAAGCTCGGCAACAAACATACGAAAACGTGACTCGCCCCGACAATCCAACCAACGTCACGCAGAAAACGGCGAACACTGTCACAACAACGCCTTTATTTGTTGTCATGGGAATCGCGTTTGCAGTATCATGGATCATGCTTTGTCGCCAACGTTTCTTCAAGCGTACGAAAATAGCGATTGAGCCCACCTCATCTACTTCGCACATGTCAAGCTAATCCGCCAAATCAGCAGCCTCCTCAAGAACTACGGTCGGTGCAACCATGCTAAACACTATTCTGGAAACACCTTGGTATGCGATGGGATTAGGTGTGATTTCCCTAGTTGGATTTTTTGTCGCCTGGATTCAAACCGGCACTGGCAAACTACTGTGGGGGTGCCTTGTTAGCATCATCGTGTTTGGCGGTCTCGTGGCACTCGAAGCGATCGTCGAGACGAAGCGAGAACAAATCGTCGCCACGGTGGTTTCTATCGCGCACGCCGTGGAAAAACAAGAGTTTGAAGAAGCCGTTTCTTTTATCCATCCATCTCAGGAAGCGACTCGTAGACAAGCCCTCTCAGATCTAAAACGCTATAAAATCACCCGAGTTAACGTCAAAAACAATCTGGCCATGAAGTTGCACGCAGATCGTACTCCCATCGAGGCCAGCGTCGGGTTCAATGTCTTTGTCCGCGGAGGCATTGCAATCGCTGGATTCGACGAACAACAGGGACCACGCTATATACATGCTGAATTCGTTTTTATTGCCAAAGAAAACCGCTGGTATCTGACTTCCTACGGTCATATGGACATTCGTGCAGGCTTAACGCACCATGCGGATCTTCGATCCCAATAAATACCTTTGAATATTCCGGTGGTGGGTGACTGTTATTATGCTGAATAGGTTTCTATAATCGGGTTTTGAATTCCTTCGATCGATTGGAAAGATACAACGTTTATGGCCCGTCTCTCGCAAGAACGAGTACTCGTCCTCGACTTTGGCTCCCAATACACTCAATTAATTGCCCGCAATGTGCGTGAGCAGAATGTGTATTGTGAAATTGTCAGACATGACATTTCTGTCGAACAAATCCGTGGCCACAATCCACAGGGCCTTATTCTTTCAGGCAGTCCCTCGAGCGTGTACGAACAAGATGCGCCCAA
>JAYZBF010000154.1:0-6653 GCA_036338835.1 Planctomycetota bacterium | reverse complement strand
GCGGCATCCAAGGTGGACGTGTAATCGGTGAAACAAACCCCGAGCCTGATCGAGATGCGAAAGATGAAACCGCCGATGTTGTGGATGCGCATGAAGTCCAAGATATTCATGCGACCGTTTTTAAGGCGCTCGGTATCGACTACCAACAGGAAATCATGACACCTGTTGGAAGGCCGATGATTGTCGCTCAAGGTACTGCAATCAACGAATTGTTTTAATGACAGTCCACAGGTGACCGATGATAACCGATGATATGGGTATCGACGAAAGTGGCCTGTATTTATACTACGGTTACTCGAAATGAACCGAGTGTTTCGCTAGCGTATTTTGAGAATGATAATTATGACCATCATGTTTCGCTGTTTGATGTGTGGAGAAAACCTCACGGTTGACGATGTGCAAAGTGGAGAGCAAACGGAATGTTCTAAGTGTGGTGCCGAAGTCTTGGTACCAGCGGCATCTGCAAGTAGCCGTGCGCCCGTTTTACGCCGTGGAGTTTCTGCGGCAGGGGTTCGTTCATCGTCCACGAAATCCGTGTTTCGCAGTACACGTAAAGAGCAAAACCGTGCGGAAGCAGCCGGAGAAGAATTTGAGGGTGGCGATTTTGAAGGCCAGTCTCATTGGAAAGTGCTGATTGGTATTGGCGCTAGTTTGATCGTTATGTTCGTGGTCTATGTGGGCTATTTGGCTATTCCACCAAGCCGTGTGCTTTTAACCGATGCAGAAGCGACGGCGATTATGCGTGATGTACAATCGACAAATTGGGGCACGTATCTCGGCGGCCAGTGTGATGCTGTTGATAAAATGAACGATGTGATGACGTACGTTAGAAATGAAGCGACGTATGAAGAGGTATTTCTCGACTTAAAAAAGCTCAATGACATTATCCACCTGCAAGTGGTAGCCAAACAGGAAGATATGGACGAGATGGAGCGCATGGTCGTCAGCAAAATGATGTCCAATCGTCAAATGGCGGGTAACCGCCACATGCTGAAGCATCTAGAGCGCGTACGTGATAGCAACCCCAAGCTACTCCAACGTATGATCACTGACATCTCCATATTCAAAGCCGTGACACAAGCGGGTCTATGAATTAACACTAATTGGCGGATGTTTTCTCCTATTACCGATTGGCGTCGCATGTTGTAGGATGGAGCACTTACCGTTTTACTGTTTTTGTAATGAGTGCTGATTGATTATGGAAGCTGGAATTGTTGGATTACCAAACGTAGGTAAAAGTACGTTATTCAATGCATTGACGAGTTCGCAAGGCGCCGATAGCGCCAATTATCCGTTTTGCACAATTGAACCGAACGAAGGTATTGTGCCCGTGCCGGATGCACGACTCGATACGATCACCAAATATATTCCGCCGCAAAAAGTAATTCCCGCAGTGTTGAAGTTGGTTGATATTGCTGGGATTGTTAAAGGTGCTAGTGAAGGTGAAGGGCTTGGCAATAAATTCCTGAGCCACATTCGCCAAGTCGACGCAATTATTCAAGTGGTCCGCTGTTTCGAAGACGAAGATGTCATCCACGTCGCTGGCAAAGTTGATCCACTAGATGACATCGCAATCATCGAAAGTGAGTTGATGATTGCGGACATGCAGACACTCGAAAATGCCTTGAATAAAGCTGAACGTACGGCTCGTAGCGGTGACAAAGAAGCCCAAGCAACGGTATTGGTAATCAATAAATGTCTTGAACATTTGGGTAAAGACGAGCCGTTGCGGAGTTTGAAATTGCATGAGGGCGAACTGGAGTTGATTCGTAGTTACGGGCTGCTAACCGCCAAGCCTGTCCTGTATGTGGCCAATATCGACGAGGATGATTTGCGTGGCGAAGGCCCACTGGTACAGCAAGTACGTGATTATGCCAAAAGCGTGAATGCTGGGGTTGTTCACGTCTGTGCTCGTATCGAAGCAGAAGTCGCTGAGCTGGATGAACAAGATCGAACAGAGATGCTTGAATCGATAGGACTTACTGAACCATCGTTGTCAGTTCTAGCGCGTGAAGCCTATCAAACTCTCGGATTGCAGAGTTACTTTACCGCAGGTGAAAAAGAAGTTCGCGCTTGGACAATTCCAGTTGGCGCGACCGGACCTCAAGCCGCCGGTGTTATCCATACTGACTTCGAACGAGGTTTTATTCGAGTCGAAGTTTATTCAGTGGATGATTTGGTCGAGCATGAAAGTGAAAAGGAACTTCGCACAGCAGGAAAGCTGCGAGTTGAAGGGAAATCCTATGTCGTGCAAGACGGTGATATTTGTCATTTCTTGTTTAACGTTTAAAGAACAGCCCGTCGTTGTTTAGCTAATTTTGTAAACCAACAAGCATTTAGTGATTTGCATGAAATATTTGCCAGCCATTATTGTTCTCGCGCTTGTATGGACGGCTGTGCTGTGGGTGTTTTTGAGTATTGAGCCAAATGAGGCAACGGGTCGCCCGCATTCGGAAGCAACGTTTGCGACGCCGCAAGGTTCTACGGGTGTTGCCATGATGCAAGGAGGCGATGGCGTGCGCCGGCACGAGCATATAGTCGTTCCTGGTTTGTTGCTTGGATGCAGCATGATCGCAATGTTCTGCATGCTGTTGTTTTGGGTTTGCCGCACAAAACATGCCGACCCAGACTCAGCAGGGTATTTTTGGAATTTGATGGTAATGGTCGTGCTGGTGTACTTTGGCGCATTTATTTTGTTGTGCACGACTTACCAAATGTCATGGCTTGAACCTGCGGAACCAGATTATCTGGGACCCTTTCCAATTGCCACGAGTCTGATGTTTCTGGGTATCTACGGTGTGCCGCTGGGGTTCGTCGTGTTATACGTACTTTTTTTCGAAGATCGGATCCTGCCTCAGGCGGCACTCGAGGAATTTCGTGAAATAGTCCAAGCAGCGAAATCGGATGATGTGGCCGAGCAGGAGGCTCGCTGATGGAAGAATACCGCTCGGGCATCATCTTTGGATTCATCTTGGTGTACATGCTGGTTTGCATGGCTGTGGGACTGTGGGCGCTGCGCAGGACTCGTAGCACCAAAGATTTCTTCATGGCCGGGCGCCATCTGGGGATGATGGTGACGAGTGTTGCCGTGTTTTCGAGCACGATGAGCGGGTTTGGTTTTGTGGGTGGACCGGGTTTGGTTTATCTCGCTGGGACCAGTTCATTTTGGATGGTGATCAACATGTCGATCGGTATGTGTATCATGTTTTTTCTACTCGGTAAGCGATTGCGGTTGTTCGCTGAGTTAAGAGAACCGGTTTCGTTGCCTGACGCAGTGTCCGCTAGATACAACTCGCGGTTCACTGGCGGTTTAACCGCTGTGGCGATTCTGCTCGGAGTGATCACGTACTTGGGCGTTCAAATCAAAGCGATGTCTGTCGTGCTGTTTCAAATATTGCAGGACATTTCTTGGGCCGTGACCCCACTCGAGTGGTGTTATGTCATCAGTTGTGCTGTGTTAGTGTTCTATTGTGTGACGGGCGGAATCATCGCGTCGGTATATACCGATTTGATCCAAGGCGTGATCATGGTAGTTGCTGCGGTTTTAGTTTTACTCACGACAATGGCGACGGTCGACGGTGGATTACAGGGAATGGCGGAAGTTATTACGCGAGATGATCCTGAAGCGATGCAGCCTTGGGGAACCTTTGGCATGATTTCCTGTTTGTCATTCTATTTCATCATGGCCCTTGGCGTGTGCGGGCAACCACACGTGATTACTAAACTAATGATGACGAAAAATATATCAGATACTCGTCACATGTTGCCAATGTCCGTGGCAGGTTACGGATTGGCAGCTTTGTTATGGATTTCGATCGGACTATGTATGAGGGCAGTTGTTTTAAATGCGACACATGGCACACCATTGCTGAGCGCCGACCAAGCGGCATCCGAATTTCTGACATACTATGCACATCCGGTCTTAGCCGGCGTCGTTTTTGCTGGTCTTTTTGCCGCCATTATGTCGACCGCCGACAGTTTCTTGAATATCGGGTCCGCGGCGCTCGTCCACGATCTACCGCAAGCATTTGGAATGACGCCACTCAAACATGAACTGCGGTGGGCTAGAATTGCGACTGTAGTAATTGCAGTGGGCGCGGGCTTGTTGGCTTATTACGCTGGTGAAATGGTGGCGATGTTAGGCGTGATGGGTTGGTCGATCTTTGCGATTGCCATTGTGCCGATCGTGGCGATTGGATTCAATTGGAAACGAGCGAATCGGATCGCAGTAAACACTTCGGTCATTTCCGGATTGGTTTGTTATGCCGGTTTATATTTGACCGATATCCGTTTGCCCTATAACTTCCACCAAGGTGCCTTCTCGATGCTCGTAACGCTGACCATTTTCTTTATGGTAGCTCTCGTAACGCCGGTAAATCGCTTGGACAAAGATATCGATGCAGTTATGGACTTGTAGCATGATGTGGCAGGGAAGGGAGCCTCGTGCGATCCCTTACGCCAGAAAAGTATCAAGGTGACAACTACAAAACAGCGTGTTGCTATTAAAATGCAATCGAGTCCAAAACGAGTTCTCCGTCGATGGCCAGGGCAGAATGTATGGTCGTGGGTGAGGAAATGAGAATGGTTGTCTGCGTGAGATTGTCGAGGATGTTGCACGTCGCTTCAATTCCATCGTCATCGAGGTCGGCGAAGGGTTCGTCGAGTAGTAGCAACTTGGGCTGCCGCACCAGAGATCTTGCTAATGCTACTCGGCGTTGTTCACCACCGGAAAGTTGCTGACACGAACGGTTGGAAAGATGTTGGATTTTAAAACTTTCAAGCATTTGTTGTACTAATGTATCGCGGTCACCGGTTGCCATCGATCGAATACCGTAAAGTATATTTTCATTGACGGTCCCTTTAAACAAGTAGGGATGTTGATGAACAAAGCCAATTTGATTCTGGGGCAATGAGCAATGCAAGGTCCCTTTGAAATCGCGTTCTAAGCCGGCAATAATTCTGAGCAAGGTTGTTTTGCCACTGCCATTGGTGCCAACGATACCAACTTTGTGGTTGGCTTGAATTTCGAGTGTCGGGACTTGGCAGATAGGTTTGTTGCCGCGTATCATCTGCAAATCTGTGACTTGGATTATGGCGCTCATACTTTTTTCTCCTGCGACCGTGGAGTACTCAGCAGAGAAATTAGCGTAGTCATGACGATTGCCATCAACAATAGTACAAGACTCATCGCTACGGCGCGGGATAAGTTGCCGCGAGCGGTTTCGAGAGTCGTCGCGGTTGCTAGCGTACGCGTTATGGATTTGATGTTTCCGCCAATCATCATTGCGATACCGAGTTCTGTAAAGCAGCGAGCGAAAGCGGTCAGCAACGCCAGTGTGATCGCTAGTCGAGCTTCGCCCAAGTACGTTCTTAATCGTTGCCACGGAGATGCGCCCAGCATGACTGCTGTTTCATGTACGCGGGGATCAAGATTAGCAATCGCAGCGTGAGTCAAACTAACGATAATGGGTAGCGCCAATGCAAACTCGCCTAATACGATTCCCACGGGAGTGTACAACAGTTCAAGCATACCTAGTGGTCCTTGGCGTGAGAGCAGGGCATAACCGACGAGTCCAATTAGGACGGTCGGGATGCCCATACCTGCTCGAAATAGGATGATTAATAAAGTTCGGCCGCGAAAATTTGCTCGCGCCAGCAAAGAACCAATCGCAATTCCGACCACGGCCGCCAACGCTACGGCGGTGGTTGAAATCCAGATGCTGCGCCACGCCGCGTCTAACACTTGCGGGTCACCAGCAAGGATCAACTTGAGCGCTTCGACGATACCGTTCCAGATGAATTCCATAAAATAAGCGGGCTAAGTGTTAGAGGTGTTCGAATTTGACCGCGGGTTAGTTTACTTGGCGAGTGGGGTGAATAAAGTTTGGTTTTGAATTTTATATTCTGAGATAGTGTTTTGGGCAGTGGCTGTGACGAGAAACTTAGCTAATTGAGTTGCTTGGCGTTGATTTATCATATCGTTTTTTGTAGGCGCTACGGTAATGACACTATATCGGTTCTTTAAGGAAGGGTGTGGCGATGTAAGTGGTACTAACGTAAGTCGTTCATTAAAACGCACGTAGGTTGCGCGATCGGTTAGCACGTACGCTTGCTTTTCTTCGGCGATCAAAAGCGTGTTGGCCATACCTTGCCCTGTTTCAAGATATTTCAAAGTTGGAGGTTGCGACCCCATCGCTTTCCAAAGCCCGAGTTCTTTTTTGTGCGTCCCGCTATCGTCTCCGCGAGAGGCGAACCAATAGCGGTTAGCGATGAGTCGGAGCGCTTCGGATGGAGGTTTATCTTGAATTTTGGCAGGATCATTCGCTGGGCCTAGCAGCACGAAATAGTTTTCCATGAACGGTTGATGAGTTACACCATGGCCATCGCGCATGAAAGCGTGCTCTGCTGCAGGGGCGTGTACAATAAGAACATCGACTTCACCACGTTGGCCCAGTTTAAGAGCAGCTCCGGTGCCCACGGCGATGACAGTCACTTGGCAATTATATTTCGCTTGGAATTTGGGGATGAGTTCATCGAGGAGCCCGGAATCTCGAGTGCTGGTTGTGGTGGCTAATCGTAGTTGATGCGAGCTGCCGCTAGCGGGTTGTCCAGTGCCGCTGGTTTGTTCGGAACATCCTCCAGCCAACAAGGAC